>JBQGOU010000107.1:0-9694 GCA_052086865.1 Cellulomonadaceae bacterium | reverse complement strand
AGCCCGGCCAGCCCGAGGCCGTGCCGTACGGTGCAGGGCAGGTTCCCGGGGGCGGCTCGTCAGCCCAGACCCCGGCAGCGGCGGCGTCCGCCGGCTACGGGTCCTACGGTCAGGCGCCCGCTGCGGCGGAAACTGAGGCCTACGGGTCCTACGGTCAGGCGCCCACCGGTGCTCAGCCGTACGCCGCGTTGGACGATCACGGTCAGGACTACCTCATCGGCACCCCGCAACAGCCCGCCAAGCGGTCGCGCAAGGGCGTGATCGTGGGAACGTCGATCGGTGTGGGCGTCCTCCTGCTCGGTGGCGGGGCCGTGGCAGCCCAGCACTTCGTCTTCGGCAAGCTGGGCGGTGCCGAGACGCCCGAGGCTGCGGTCACCCAGCTCGTCGAGGGCATTGCCGCCAAGGACGGCATCGCGATTTACGGTTCGCTCTCACCCGCAGACGTCAGCCAGGCCAAGACCCAGTTCGACTCGCTGCGGGCGGCCATGTCCGACGTCGACGAGCTCGGCGACCTGACGACGGAGTACGAGAAGGTGCTCGACGCCCTCGACCTCGAGCTGACCGACCTTGAGGTCCGGGCCGAGGAGATCGAGCCCGGCCTGACGAAGGTGTATCTCACCTCCGGAACGTTGACACTCGACGCCGACCCGGAGGTGCTTGCCGACGCGGTCGTCGACGTCTACACCAAGCTGACCGAGACGTCGTTGTTCGTCACGCTCAGCTCGGGCGCGCCGATGGACACTCCCGAGGAGGTGCGCGCCAACTTCCTCGACGAGGTCGCTCCCGAGCTTCCCGCGACCGTGCACACCTCGGACCTGGCCTTCGAGGGCGGCGATCCGTTCCTCATCGCGGTCGAGGAGGACGGCGCCTGGTTCGTCAGCCCCACCCTGACCGTGGGTGAGTACGCGTTCCTGTCCAACGGGGGTTCGGACGCCACCCGCGGCACCCTTCCTGCCCAGAGCGTGATCCAGACCTTCGACTCGCCAGAGGCCGCCATGGCTGGGACGACGGAGGGTGTCGTCGAGTTCCTGCGCAGCGGGGACCTCGACGCTGTGATCGGCGTACTCCCGCTGTCCGAGCGCCGTCTGGTCTCGTTGTACGTTCCCCGCGGGGAGTTCGAGGGCATCGGCGACGAGGTGGATGCCGTGGCGATGACGTCGAACACCTTCGCGGTGGTGTCCAACGACGACGGCGTCGCGCGGGTCGTGCCCAAGGACTTCGAGATGACACTGGACGTTGAGGGGCAGACCGGCACCGTCCATCTGGACGGTGCGTGCGTAGCCGTCACGGCCCCGGGTCTGGGGTCACCGGAGCTCTGCCTGGACAAGGCCCCGCTGCTCAAGGACTTTGGCCTCGGCGAGCTGGCCTTCGTGGCGATCGAGGAGGACGGGCGCTGGTTCGTCAGCCCGACGAGCACGGCGGCCGACGCGTACGCCGTCGTCGGCGCGCGGGCACTGCAGCTGTACCAGGAGGGCAAGCTCGATGATGACGCCTGGATCGAGGAGCAGGTCCTGGCACTGCAGACGTACCTGACGAACCTGCCGGGCCTGGAGTACCCCACAGTGCCGGAGTGGGACTTCTAGGGGAAGCCCGGCCGGCCTCTCGGTGGGTAAGACAGCGGTTGCGGCCGGTGCCGTGGTGCGGAGTACAGTGACGTCCGTGTACTCCGCATTGCAGCACCGGCTGCTCCTTCGGTGCCGCGGCGAGGCCTAGACCAGGCCGGTTCCTCGCCGCGGAGGTCGCCTGTGCCGGCTGACCGACCGAACGACGCCACCCGCGTCGCGGACCGAAGGAACCCCCCATGTACAGCACCGCGCACCCCGGCGGGCACCAGCGCCCGTCCACCATGCCCGTCCACAAGTACGTCGGCTACCACGAGCAGTTCGATGTGCACCTGCCGGACCGCACCTGGCCGGACCGCCGGATCACCCACGCGCCCCGCTGGTGTGCCGTGGACCTGCGGGACGGCAACCAGGCCCTGATCGAGCCGATGAACCTCGAGCGCAAGCTGCGGATGTTCACCCTGCTCGTCGAGCTCGGGTTCAAGGAGATCGAGGTCGGTTTCCCCTCCGCATCGCAGACGGACTTCGACTTCGTGCGGCTGCTGATCGAGGAGAACCGCATCCCCGACGATGTGGTCATCCAGGTGCTGACGCAGTCCCGCGAGCACCTCATCGCCCGGACCTACGAGGCGCTCGAGGGTGCCAGGCAGGCGATCGTGCACCTGTACAACTCCACGTCCCGCCTGCAGCGCGAGGTGGTGTTCCGCTCCGACACGGAGGGGATCATCGACATTGCGCTCGAGGGTGCGCGCCTGTGCCGCAAGTTCGAGCAGACCATCCCGGGGACGACGGTGTACTACGAGTACTCACCGGAGTCCTACACGGGCACCGAGCTCGAGTATGCGGCCCGCGTGTGCAACGCCGTGCTGGAGGTGCTCGAGCCCACGCCGGAGCGCAAGGTGATCATCAACCTGCCTGCCACGGTCGAGATGGTCACGCCCAACGTGTATGCCGACTCGATCGAGTGGATGAGCCGTCACCTGGTACACCGCGAGAACGTCATCCTGTCGCTGCACCCGCACAACGACCGTGGAACCGCCGTGGCCGCGGCCGAGCTGGGGTACCAGGCCGGCGCCGATCGTATCGAGGGTTGCCTGTTCGGCAACGGGGAGCGAACCGGGAACGTCGACCTGGTCACTCTCGGCATGAACCTGTTCAGCCAGGGCATCGACCCGGAGATCGACTTCTCCGACATCGATGAGGTGCGCCGCACCGTGGAGCACTGCACCCAGCTGCCGGTGCACGAGCGGCACCCGTACGCCGGCGACCTCGTGTTCACCGCGTTCTCCGGGTCTCACCAGGACGCGATCAAGAAGGGCCTGGAGGACATGGCTGCCCGCGCGGAGCGCGCCGGCACGCAGGTCGACGACCTGGTGTGGGCCGTGCCGTACCTGCCGATCGACCCCCAGGACGTCGGTCGCAGCTATGAGGCCGTCATCCGCGTCAACTCGCAGTCCGGCAAGGGTGGGATCTCCTACCTCATCAAGACCGAGCGGCACCTGGACCTGCCTCGTCGGCTGCAGATCGAGTTCTCGGGCGTCGTGCAGCGCCACACCGACGCGCAGGGAACCGAGGTCACCGGCGATGACATCTGGCAGATCTTCGCCGACGAGTACCTGCCTGCTCCGCCCGAGGGCCTGCTCGAGCCCTGGGGCAGGTTCGCGCTGCGCGGCACGCGTGCCGCGAGCGACGAGGAGGGACCCGACACGCTGACGGCGGACCTCGTCGACGACGGCCGGGAGGTCACGCTCGAGGGTTCCGGCAATGGCCCCATTGCGGCCTTCGTCGACGCCCTCGCCACGGTGGGTGTGCACGTGCAGGTCCTCGACTATGCCGAGCACGCCCTGTCCGAGGGTGGGGACGCGACCGCGGCCGCCTACGTCGAGTGCGAGGTCGACGGTGAGGTCCTGTGGGGTGTGGGAATCGACCCGTCGATCACCACGGCCTCCCTCAAGGCGATCATCTCCGCCGTCAACAGGCAGGGCCACCGGGCCTGACCTGGCCGCGGGCCGGCCGGGCAGCCAGACAAACAGCCGGACACCAGCGTGCCGACAGGGCCGAGCGCTCCTGTCGGCCGTGTCGGTCGGGCCGACCCGCGGTGATGACGGACAATGGTCGGGTGCCCGAGTACCGAGACGACGCCATCGTGCTGCGCGCCCAGAAGCTGGGCGAGGCGGACCGGATAGTCACGCTGCTCACGCGGGAGCACGGCAAGGTCCGCGCCGTGGCCAAGGGTGTGCGCCGCACGTCCTCGCGATTCGGCGCTCGCCTCGAGCCCTTCATGGTGGTCGACCTGCAGCTGCACGTGGGGCGCAGCCTGGACATCGTCACCCAGGCGGTGACGATCGGTCCGTACGCCCGCTCGATCAGCGCGGACTACGGCCTGTACACGGCCGGGGCTGCCATGCTCGAGACGGCCGACCGGCTCGTCGACGTCGAGCGGGAGCCCGCGGTGCAGCAGTTCTGGCTACTGGCCGGCGCCTTGCGCGCCCTTGCCGACCATGCGCACGCCCCGGGGCTCACGCTGGACTCCTATCTGCTGCGTGCGCTGTCGGTGGCGGGCTGGGCACCGAGCTTTGACGACTGTGCGCGCTGCGGTGCACCGGGGCCGCACCGCGCCTTCGCCGTCGCCCAGGGGGGAGCGGTGTGTGCGCGCTGCCGCCCGCCCGGATCGGCGTCCCCGGCACCCGAGACCTTCACGCTGCTGGCCGCTCTGCTCAGCGGCGACTGGAACGCCGCCGAGGCTGCGCCGGAGCGCAGTCGGCGTGAGGCGAGCGGGCTGGTGGCCGCATACGGCCAGTTCCACATCGAGCGAACCTTGCGCTCTTTGCGCATGGTCGAGCGCGAGGACGGGAACGTCGAGCGGATGGAGCAGGTGTGATGGCACGTCGCGAACGCACGCAGGCGCATGTCGTCCAGGCGCCCCCGGAGCACCCTTCGGGGGCCCGCCCGCCCGCGATCCCGCGCGAGCTCGTACCGCGGCACGTCGCCATCGTCATGGACGGCAACGGCCGGTGGGCCAACGCCCGGGGGCTGCCGCGCACCGCGGGCCACGCGGCGGGCGAGGCTGCCCTGCTCGACGTCGTCGCCGGGGCGATCGAGATCGGCGTCGAGTACGTCTCCGCCTACGCGTTCTCGACGGAGAACTGGAAGCGCTCGCCCGAGGAGGTGCGCTTCCTCATGGGCTTCAACCGGGACGTCCTGCGCCGCCGGCGTGACGTGATGGACAGCTGGGGCGTACGGGTGCGGTGGGCCGGGCGCCGTCCGCGCCTGTGGCGCTCGGTGATCTCGGAGCTGGAGACGGCCGAGCGCCAGACGGTTGCGAACACGACCTGCACGCTGACGATGTGCGTGAACTACGGTGGCCGGGCCGAGATCGCCGATGCAGCCCGCGCCATCGGACAGGAGGTCGCCGCCGGGCGACTGGACCCCGCCAAGATCAGCGAGCGGACCGTCGCGCGGTTCCTCGACGAACCGGAGCTGCCCGACGTGGATCTGTTCGTGCGGACGTCGGGGGAGCAGCGCACCAGCAACTTCCTGCTGTGGCAGTCGGCCTATGCCGAGCTGGTCTTCCTGCCCGAGCCCTGGCCCGAGGTGGACCGGCGCAGCCTGTGGCGCGCGGTCGAGGAGTACGCGCGCCGTGACCGTCGCTACGGTGCCGCTGCCGATACGGTCGCAGACGGATCTGTCGAGGCCTGAGGATTGCGTGCCCGCTCGCCTCAGCTCGCGCCGACGGACCAGGGCGGCTCGTCGCTGAGCTGGGCCTCGGGCCCAGGTACGCCGCCGACCTTGGCGGCCAGACGCTCCCGCGCCCTGGCCAGGTGTTCCTCGAGGAGAGCGACGGCGCCGTCGCCGTCGCCCGCCGCGACGAGTTCCACCAGCCGGGCGTGCTCGGCGTGGATCAGCGTGGTCGGCAGCAGCGAGCGGCCCTGCACCTGAGCCATGCATACCCGCACCTCCCCGACGAGGCTGCGGTAGATGCGGCTCATGCGCGGGCTGGCCAGGGCGTCGACGAGTGCGGTGTGGAAGCGCATGTCCGGGTCGACCACGTCGAGCGCTGAGGCATTGCGCAGATCGGCGATCTCCTGGTTGGCCTCGCGGGCGGCCGTGCACTGCATCCGGGTCTCGGCCAGGCGGCGCAGCACCGAGGACTCGATCATGGCCCGGGTGCGGTAGACGTCCCGGACATCGTGGGCGTCGAGCTCGCGCACGCGGGCGCTCTTGTGCACACCACGGTCCAGCAGGGACTCCCCAACCAGCTTCTCGATTGCGGCCTTGGCCGTGGGGCGTGCGACGTCGTAGGACTCGGCGACCAGCGCCTCGGTGACCGATGCCCCCGGGGCGAGAGAGCCGTCGAACAACCGGGCGCGCAGATCGTCGGCGATGGCGTCGACGACGCTGGTGACGCGGGGACGCGGTGCCACGGCCATCCTTAGGGTGCTCGACGTGCGTGCCATTTGCACGCTTGACAGTGTGACAATCCTCACTCACAGTGGGAGCACTTGTCTAGCAATCCGGCAATCCGCGCGATCTCGATGGGGAGACCACGATGTTCCAGCAGGACCCTGCTCCGATAGCCAACAGCCTCGCGGTGTCCGCGGCCTTCGCCGCATTGCCGCTGATCACCCTCTTCGTCCTGCTCGGTGTCTTCAAGGTCAAGGCGGCCTACGCCGCGATCGCCGGCCTCGCCGTGGCGATCGTGCTTGCGGCTGTCGGCTGGAACATGCCCGCGGGCCAGGTGCTCTCGGCGACGGCCGAGGGGGCGTTCTACGGCCTCTTCCCGATCTTGTGGATCCTCATCACCGCCCTGTGGATCTACAACCTGACCGTCCGCTCCGGCTGGTTCGACGTGTTGGGCCGCACGATCCGCTCCATCACGAACGATCTGCGGATCCTCGCGATCCTCATTGCCTTCTGCTTCGGAGCGCTGCTCGAGTCGCTGGCCGGCTTCGGTGCCCCGGTTGCGATCTCCGCCGCCATGCTGATGGCGGCGGGTATGAAGCCGCTGCGGTCGGCGATTACGGCGCTGCTGGCCAACACGGCGCCCGTGGCGTTCGGGGCGATGGCCGCGCCGATCATCGCGCTGTCCGGCGTCACGGGGATCCCGATCGAACCGCTTGCCCAGATGGCCGGGCGCCAGACGCCATTCGTCGCGCTCCTCGTTCCCCTTCTGCTCGTCTTTGTCGTCGACGGGCGTCGCGGCGTTCGCCAGACGTGGCCGGTCGCGCTCGTGTCGGGCTTCATGTTCGGCCTGGCCCAGTTCGTCACGTCCAACTTCTTCGCGGTCGAGCTCACCGACGTCGTCGCCGCGGTCGTCACCGTGGCCGTCGTCCTGGTGATGCTCAAGGTCTGGCAGCCGGCCGAGATCATCGGCATCGGGTCCGCCGTCGAGGACAACGACGAGGCTGAGTTGGGCCTCGAGCGGGTCGAGACCGCCGCGACTGCCGCTCCGCGCGGTTCCGGCGCTGCATCGTCACCCGGTACGGGCTCGCGCGCCGCGGGGACGGACACACCTGGGGGCGACGAGGTGAAGGTGGCCCGCCCGCCCGCAGGCAAGGTCCTCGGTGCGGTTGCGCCCTACCTGACGATCATCGCGATCTTCTCGATCGCTCAGATCCCCGCCGTCAAGAGCTGGCTGGCCGACGTCGGGTCGGTTCGCTTCCAGTGGCCGGGCCTCGACGTGTACACCGCCTCCGGAGACCGGGTCTCGGCCCAGGTGTTCACCCTCGACCATCTCAAGGCCACCGGTTCGCTCCTGCTGCTCTCCGGGATCATCACCATGATCTTCTACAGGATCCGCGTCGCCGACGGCGTCCGGGCGTTCGTCTCGACCGTGCACCAGCTGCGCTGGACGATTCTGACCGTGATGACCGTGCTCGCGCTGTCCTTCGTGATGAACCTGTCCGGCCTCACCGCGTCGCTCGGACAGGCCCTGGCCTCGACGGGACCGTTCTTTGCGGTGCTCTCACCCGTCATCGGCTGGATCGGGGTGGCGCTCACGGGTTCCGACACCTCGTCCAACTCGCTGTTCGGCAACCTGCAGGTCACGGCCGCCGAGCAGACCGGGCTCGACCCCGTGCTGATGGCCTCGGCGAACTCCTCCGCCGGTGTGCTCGGCAAGATGCTCTCGGTGCAGAACCTTGCCGTCGCCACGGCCGCTGTGGGACTCAAGGACGCCGAGGGCGTGATCTTCCGCAAGCTGCTGGGCTGGAGCCTTGCGCTGCTCGTCTTCCTGACGATCATCATCGTCCTGCAGTCCACGCCGGTGCTGTCCTGGATGGTGCCGTCGCTGTGACCGTCCAGGCGACGCCCGTCATGGCTTCCGAGCAGCCGAAACAGCCCACGCAGGCCGTGGCCGGGCTGCTCGCGGAGCTGGGCAGGCTCCTGGCCCCGGACCTGGTGCGCACGCGTGCCATCGACCGGCTGACCCAGGCGCACGACGCGAGCCACTTCCTGCTCGTCCCTCACGCGAACGTGATCGCTCGGGACGCCGACGACGTCGGGCGGGTGTTCGCGGCCGCGGGACGGGCCGGGGTGCCGGTGACGTTGCGTTCCGGGGGCACCAGCCTGTCCGGGCAGGCGCAGGGCGACGGGCTGCTGGTCGACGTGCGCTGGAACTTCCGGGACGTCGAGGTGCTCGACGACGGCGCGCGGGTCCGGGTGCAGCCCGGTCTGACGGTGCGCCAGCTCAACGCTCGCCTCGCGCCCTTCGGGCGCAAGTTCGGGCCCGACCCGGCGAGCGAGTCCGCCTGCACCATCGGCGGGGTCGTGGCGAACAACTCCTCGGGCATGGCCTGCGGAACCATCGACAACGCCTACCGGACGCTCGAGTCCGTGCGGGTCGTGCTGGCGAGCGGCACCGTCGTGGACACCGGAGCGCCGGACGCCGATGCGCGCCTGCGCCACGACGAGCCCGCGCTGCACGCCGGACTCGAGGGGCTGACGCGGCGGGTGCGGGCGAACGAGGACTCGGTGCGCGTGCTGCGCCACCAGTTCTCCATGAAGAACACGATGGGGTACGGGCTGAACTCGATGCTCGACTTCGAACGGCCCGTGGACGTTCTGGCCCATCTCATCGTGGGCTCGGAGGGAACGCTGGGCTTCGTTGCCGACGCGGTGTTTCGCACCGTGCCCGTTCTGCCTCAGGTCGCCACCGCCTTCGTGGTGTTCGACGATCTGGTCAGCGCGAACGAGGCGTTGCCGGAGCTCGTCGCCACCGGCGCCGCAACGCTTGAGCTCCTCGACGCGATCTCGCTGCGCGTGGGGCAGGGGCTGCCCGGCACGCCGCAGCAGATCATGGACCTCAGGGTCGACCGCCAGGCGGGCCTGCTCGTCGAGTATCAGGCCCCCGACCTCGATCGGCTCGCCGAGTTGCGGGCCACAGGGGACCGAACACTTGCAGGCCTGTACGGTGCGAGCCCGGCGCGCTTCACGTCCGACGCGCGTGAGCGCGGCGAGCTGTGGAAGCTGCGCAAGGGCCTCTACACGGCCGTCGCCGGCGCCCGTCCGTCGGGCACGACGGCGTTGCTCGAGGACGTCGTCGTTCCGGTCGCCTCGCTCGCACGGACGTGCTCGGGCATCACCGAGCTGTGCGAGGCCTTCGGCTACCAGGACTCCGTGATCTTCGGTCATGCGAAGGACGGGAACGTCCACTTCATGATTACGGACGGTTTCACGACCCCCGAGCAGCTGCGCCGCTACCGGGAGTTCACCGAACGCCTCGTGGACCTCGTCCTCGGCGCGGACGGGTCGCTGAAGGCCGAACATGGCACGGGCCGGGTGATGGCGCCGTTCGTGCGCCGGCAGTACGGGGACGAGCTGTACGAGGTCATGCGCGAGGTCAAGACGCTGTTCGACCCCCACGGCGTGCTCAACCCCGGCGTGCTTCTCGATGACGACCCCGAGGCGCACCTGCGGCACATCAAGTCGGCGCCGCAGGTTGAGCAGGAGGTGGATCGCTGTGTCGAGTGCGGGTACTGCGAGCCGGTGTGCCCGAGCAGGAACCTGACCCTGACGCCGCGTCAGCGCATCGTCGCGCGCCGTGAGATCGCCAAGGCCAGGGCCGCGGGCGCACTCGACCTCGCAGCCGAGCTGGAGCGGGACCACGACTACGAGAGCGTGCAGACCTGCGC
>JBQGOU010000106.1:7017-9783 GCA_052086865.1 Cellulomonadaceae bacterium | reverse complement strand
ACGACGCTCTTCCGATCTCGTCGGACACGGCGTGCAGCTCACCGTCCCCGTCACGCACGACGGCGACCTCGACCACGGCCCCCGCATCGTTGGATACCTCGACCCGGAACGTGCCCTCGACGGGCACGTCCTGAACCGAGCAGGCTTCTCTGACGGTCATTCGGCGTCGTCGTCCTTCTGCGCAAGGGCGTCCAGAACGCTCATCGACTTCTCCAGCTCGGCCTCGATCGAGGCGACGAGCCGCGCCTCAACCTCGGGCACGCCGATGTCGGAGATGAGCTCGGTGAAGACGCCGCGCACCACCAGGCGCCGGGCATCGGACTCAGGGATACCGCGGGCCATGAGGTAGAACAGCTGCTCGTCGTCGAAACGCCCCGTGGCGCTGGCGTGCCCGGCGCCGGCGATCTCGCCGGTCTCGATCTCGAGGTTGGGCACCGAGTCCGCCCGGGCGCCGTCGGACAGGACAAGGTTGCGGTTCAGCTCATAGGTGTCCGTGCCCTCGGCAGCGGCGCGGATGAGCACGTCCCCGATCCACACGGTGTGCGCGCCCTCGCCCTGCAGCGCGCCCTTGTACGTCACCCGCGACGTGCAGCGCGGCACGGCGTGGTCGACGAAGAGGCGGTGCTCCTGGTGCTGGTCGGTGTCCGCGAAGTACAGCCCGAGCAGCTCGACGCTGCCGCCCTCAGCGGTGAACTCGGCGTCGGGCGTGATCCGCACGACGTCACCGCCGAAGGTGACCACAACGTGCTTGAGGCGCGCGTCGCGGCCCAGCCGGGCGCGGTGGGAGGAGGCGTGCACGGCGCCGTCGGCCCAGTCCTGGACCGAGACCACCGTCAGCTGCGCGCCGTCGTCCACCACAATCTCGACGGTCTCGTCGAGCAGCGCATCCCCGACGTGGTCGAGCACGACGACGGCCTCGCTGTGCCGCTTGGCGTGCAGCAGCAGGTGGCTGGCGGTGGGGTGGGTGTCGAAGCCCTGCACCGTGATCGTGGTGACCTCGGCGGCCTGCGTGTCCGCCGGGAAGGTCACCACCGTGGCCTCCTCGAAGGAGTTCCACGCGGTCACGGCCGTCCGGTCGCCGGGCCTGCCGGCGGTGCCGAGACGCGTGTCGCCTCGGCCCACGATCTCGACCGTGGCCTCCGGGGAGTTGACCACGGTGGTCAGGACGCCATGGCCCTCGAGGCGGTCGGCGAACAGCGGCGCCAGGCGCGGGACGGGCGAGAACCGCCACTCCTCCTCGCGTCCGGTCGGCACCGGGATGTCCGCGAGGTCGAAGGACGTCTTACGCTCGGCACGCGAGCCCTGCGGGACGCCGCCGCCACCGTGGGAGTGGGCGCCGTCGGCAACCGCGCTCGAGTGGTCGAGGGGCAACGCGGTCTGGGGTGTTGCGGAGGTCATCAGCCGACGGACCCTTCCATCTGGAGTTCGATGAGGCGGTTGAGCTCGAGGGCATACTCCATGGGCAGCTCACGGGCGATGGGCTCAACGAACCCGCGCACGATCATGGCCATGGCCTCGGTCTCGGCCATGCCTCGGGACATGAGGTAGAACAGCTGGTCCTCGCTCACCCGCGAGACGGTCGCCTCGTGGCCCATGGACACGTCGTCCTCACGGACGTCCACATAGGGATAGGTATCCGAGCGGGAGATCTGATCGACCAGCAACGCGTCGCACAGCACGTTGGACGCGGAGTGCTCAGCCCCCTCGAGGACCTGAACCAGGCCGCGGTAGGAGGTGCGCCCACCCCCGCGGGCGACGGACTTGGACACGATCGAGGACACGGTGTGCGGGGCGGCGTGCACCATCTTGGCGCCGGCGTCCTGGTGCTGACCCTCACCCGCGAAGGCGATGGACAGCGTCTCGCCACGGGCGTGCTCACCCATGAGGTAGATCGCCGGGTACTTCATGGTGACCTTGGAGCCGATGTTGCCGTCGACCCACTCCATTGAGGCGCCCTCAGCGGCCGTGGCGCGCTTGGTGACCAGGTTGTACACGTTGTTCGACCAGTTCTGGATGGTCGTGTACCGCACGTGGGCGTTCTTCTTGACGATGATCTCCACGACGGCCGAGTGCAGCGAGTCGCTCGAGTAGATCGGGGCGGTGCAGCCCTCGACGTAGTGCACCGAGGAGCCCTCGTCCGCAATGATCAGCGTCCGCTCGAACTGGCCCATGTTCTCGGTGTTGATCCGGAAGTAGGCCTGCAGCGGGATCTCGACGTGCACACCCGGGGGGACGTACACGAAGGAGCCGCCGGACCAGACCGCGGTGTTGAGGGAGGCGAACTTGTTGTCGCCGGGCGGGATCACGGAACCGAAGTACTGCTCGAAGATCTCGGGGTACTCGCGCAGACCGGTGTCCGTGTCGACGAAGATCACGCCCTGCTCCTCGAGGTCCTGGCGGATCTGGTGGTAGACGACCTCGGACTCGTACTGAGCAGCGACACCGGCGACCAGGCGCTGCTTCTCCGCCTCCGGGATGCCCAGCCTGTCGTAGGTGTTGCGGATGTCCTCGGGCAGGTCCTCCCAGCTGGTGGCCTGCTTCTCCGTGGAGCGCACGAAGTACTTGATGTTGTCGAAGTGGATGCCCGTGAGGTCGCTGCCCCAGTTGGGCAGCGGCTTCTTGTCGAACAGCCGCAGCGCCTTCAGGCGCGTCTTGAGCATCCACTCGGGCTCGTTCTTGAGCGCGGAGATGTTGCGCACGACCTGCTCGGACAGGCCGCGCTGTGCCGACTGGCCCGCGGCGTCGGAGTCGTGCCAGCCGTAGCCG
>JBQGOU010000106.1:3067-7007 GCA_052086865.1 Cellulomonadaceae bacterium | reverse complement strand
CCGACCGGTGTCTTGGGGGCGTTCTCGGTAGGAGCACTCATGCTCTTCCTTCCTTGGCGCGGGGGTTCCGCGCGGGGGCCGGGGGGGATGTGCGGGGGGAGCGATCGTCAGGGATCGGAGGGCCGGGTCGGTGCCCGGCCCACCGGGACGTTGGTGGTGCACACATGCGCGCCACCGGCAAGGGTGACGAGCCGTTGGACGTGCGAGCCGAGCAGGCGGGAGAAGGTCTGCACCTCCGCCTCGCACAGCTCGGGAAAGCGTGCTGCGACGTGCTGCACGGGGCAGTGCCCCTGGCACAGCTGGATCATCGCGGTGCCCGGGACGGGACGGGCGCTGGCAGCGTAGCCGTCCTCCTCGAGCAGCGCCGCGAGCTGGGCGACGCGCCCGGGCGTGTCGCGCGCCGTGATGCGGTCCGCATAGCGCCGCTCCACCTCGCGCAGGCGGCTCGTGGCGAACTCCTCGACGGCGTCGGCACCGCCGATCTCGTGCAGGTACTGCATCGCCTGCACCGCGAGGTCGGAGTAGTCCGCGGCCATGGCGTCCTGCGCGGTCTCCGTGGCCACGTAGCGCCGGGCGGGACGCCCACGCAGGCCGGTGTGACCGGCGTCGTGCACCGCCACCAGCCCGTCCTCGGTCAGAGACGCGATATGGCGTCGGATCGCCGCCGCCGTGAGGTCCAGGCGGTCCGCGAGCTCCGCCGCGCGGATCGGCCCGTCGCCGACGATCAGCGCGAGCACACGCTCGCGCGTGCTGCTCTCGCCCTCGCGCAGGGGAACGACGTCGGGCTGTGCCACGGGACGACCTCCTGACGCGAACGGGACGGTGCGGGCGGCATATGCGCCGCCGCTGCTTTAGGGAACAGTCTTATTCCCTAAATCCTTCCCCGCAAGCAAGGCGAGCCTCACCCGATAGACTCCCGCACCGTGCCCCCAGTACCCGCCGTGGACATCCGCGGCCTGACCAAGCGCTACGGCGACGTCGCCGTGGTCGACGGTCTCGACCTTGCCGCACCGGCCGGGCAGATCACGGCGGTCCTGGGCCCCAACGGGGCGGGGAAGACGACGACGATCGAGTGCTGCGAGGGGCTGCGCGGGCCCGACGCCGGTTCGGTGCGGGTCCTGGGACTCGACCCCCAGGACGACGCGGCGCAGCTGCGCGCGCGGGTCGGCGTCATGTTGCAGGACGGCGGCCTGCCCACCGGCGTGCGGGCGATGGAGATGCTGCAGCATGTGGCGCACATGTACGCCCGCCCGCGCGACCCGGCCGAGCTGAGCGAACGGCTCGGCCTCGGATCCTTCGCCCGGACCACGGTCCGGCGCCTGTCCGGTGGCCAGCGCCAGCGCCTCGCGCTTGCCGCGGCCCTGGTGGGCCGCCCCGAACTGGTGTTTCTCGACGAGCCGAGCGCGGGCATGGACCCGCAGAGCAGGCACGCCGTGTGGGATCTGGTCCGCGAGCTGCGCGCGGAGGGGGTGAGCATCGTGCTGACCACGCACCTCATGGACGAGGCCGCCGAGCTCGCCGACCTCGTGGTGATCGTCGACCACGGCCGGGTGATCGCCCAGGGCTCTCCGGCCGAGCTCGTGGCCGCCTCCGCCGCCGGGGTGAGCGGTGACGAGCTCGAGCTCGCCGCCGCCCCGTTCGCAGAGCGCGCCGCAGTCGACGCGGCCGAGACGGACGCACTCGCGTCCGGTCTGCAGAATCGGCTCACGGAGCGGCACGGCGGGTGCTGGCAGGTACGCGCCGACGCGCCGGGACGGTGGACCGTCGTCGGGCCCGTCGACCCCGACGCCGTGGCGACCATCACCCGGTGGAGCGCGGACGAGCAGCTGCTCGTGACGAACCTGGACCTCGGGCAGCGCACGCTCGAGAGCGTGTTCCTCGACCTCACCGGACGGAGCCTGCGATGACGCGAACGACGCGCGGAGCCGACACGGCGCCGCAGGGCGCTGCGCTGCAGGGCAACGCTGCGCCGGAGGGGAACGCCGCGCCGCTGCTGCGGCGCGTCGGCGCGCAGTCGCTGTTCGAGATGCGGATGATCCTGCGCAACGGCGAACAGCTCATGGTGACGATTCTGCTGCCGGTGCTGATCCTGATCGGCCTGGTGCGCACCAGCCTGTTCGACCTCGACACCGGGGGGCTGAGCCGGGTCGACTTCGTCGTCCCCGGTGTGCTGGCGCTGGCGGTGATGAGCACGGCCTTCACCTCGCAGGCCATCGCCACAGCGTTCGACCGGCGCAACGGCGTGCTGCGCCTGCTGTCGACCACGCCCTTGGGACGCGGTGGGCTGCTGGCCGCGAAGATCCTGGGGGTGTTGGCCGTCGAGGTCGTCCAGGTCCTGGTGATCGGTGCCGTCGGCTGGGGGCTCGGCTGGCGCCCAGAGGCCTGGGGGTTCCTGCCCGCCCTGGCCGCCGCGGTGCTCGGCACGGCAGCATTCACATCCCTCGCGCTGCTGCTGGCCGGAACCGTGCGGGCGGAGGGGGTGCTCGCCCTGGCCAACGTCCTGCTGGTCCTGCTGATTGTGGCCGGCGGTGTGCTGCTGCCCGTGGACCAGCTGCCCGGCCCGCTGACCCACCTCGCCCTGTTCCTGCCCTCCGGGGCTCTGGGCGAGGCGATGCGCGGCGCGTTCTGGGACGGGGCGATGCCGCCGATCAGCGTGGTGGTGCTCCTGGGCTGGACCGCGGCCCTGGGCTGGGGCGCGGGCAAGCTCTTCCGCTGGCACTGAGCCCGCCGTCTCCCAAATCCTCGGGCGCTCGGGCGTGAGCGTGCTGCTCGAGGTCGATCGCCTGCCCAGGGAGGGTTCTGATTCGGAACCGAAGCCCGGTCGCCACTAGCGTAGGGCCCGTGAGCCCCGCCTCCCCCGCGCCCAAGTCCACCGCCCCGACGGACCGCTTCGCCCGCTGGCGCCGATGGACTCGGCCGGTGCTGGTCGCGAACCTGGCCGCACAGATCGGCATCATCGTCACCGGCGGCGCTGTGCGCCTGACGGGCTCCGGTCTCGGCTGCTCGACCTGGCCGCAGTGCCACCCGGGACAGTTCACCGCGCAGTTCCACGAGGCCACGACCTACCACGAGTTCGTCGAGTTCGGGAACCGCACCCTGACGGGCGTCCTCGGCGTCATCGCCATCGCGACAGCGCTCCTGGTGTGCACGGACCGCGCCCGATCCACCGCCTACCGCCTGCTCGGCCTCGCTCCCCTGCTCGGGGTCGCGGCCCAGGCCGTCGTCGGCGGCGTGATCGTGCTGCTGCACCTGCACCCGGGCTGGGTCTCCGCACACTTCCTCGTCTCGGCCGGGCTGGTCGCGGTCTCCGCCGTGCTGCTGTACCGCTCGGGCGAGGGCGATGGCGCGCCCACGGCGACCGTCGGCCGCGGGGAACGCGGACTCGTCCGCGCGCTGCTGGTGGTGCTCGTCCCCGTCGTCGTGCTCGGCGTGATCGTCACCGGCGCAGGCCCGCACTCCGGGGACGAGAACGTCGGCTACCGCTTCGCGGTGGACCCCGCCGCGATGACGCGCGCGCACGCGCTCTCCGTCTGGGTGTTCCTCGGGATCTTGGTGGTCATCCTGCTGCGGGTGCGCCGTGCCGGCTTCCCACCGAGGGCGCGCCGCGCCGCCCTGGTCGTCCTCGGCGTCACCCTGGCTCAAGGCGTCATCGGATACGTGCAGTTCTTCACCGGCCTGCCCGAGCTGCTGGTGGGACTGCACATGCTCGGCGCCGGGCTGCTCGTCGCGGCGAGCGTGTGGCTGGGCATGACGACGCGCACGCGCGCGCTCGCCGCCTGAGCCCCGGACCGCCCCCTGCCCTTCCGCCGGCCCTGCCGGCTCCCACTGCCGGCTCCCACTGCTGGCGAGGTCGCCACCTGCGCGTGAGGTCGCCACCTGCGCGTGAGGTCGCCAGCCTGGGTAGGCGACGTCGAGCGCAGGTGGCGACCTCAAGGCCAGG
>JBQGOU010000106.1:0-3057 GCA_052086865.1 Cellulomonadaceae bacterium | reverse complement strand
CCATCCTCCAGTTGCGTCGTATATTTGGAGTTCCGTACTATTGACTCATGACCTCTGACACAGAAGCCCATTCGGCTCCGCAGGACCCCGGTGCGGTGACCGCGGACGCCGTCGTAGAGCTGCGCTCCCAGCTGTGTGCACTGACCGAACGCGTCGCGACACTCGAGGCTCGGGCGCCCGACGCTTCAGGGCCCCGGCGTCGGCCCGTCGCAAGCACCGGCACCTTCTGGGCACTCGACGGGCTCAAGGAGCGCCTCCCCGAGCACCCGGAGACCGCCGACGGCGCCGTCATGCTCGTCGGAGCGGCCGTGCTGCCCTCCGGAACCCCGGTTGAGTGGCAGGTCACCGCGGGGTCGACCGGGCTGATCGAGAGCGACTGGGCGGACCTCGCCCCCGCGTTCGCGGCGCTCGCGCACCCCGTGCGCCTCGAGCTGGTGCGTCAGGTCCTGCGCGGCACCCGCACCACGTCCGCGCTCGCCGCGGAGGAGCGCCTCGGCAGCACCGGCCAGCTCCACCACCACCTGCGCCAGCTCATCTCCGCGGGCTGGCTCCACCAGAGCGGACGGGGAACCTACGACGTGCCGCCGGCGCGCGTCGTCCCGCTGCTCGCCCTCGTCATGGGAGGTCGCCGATGAACGCCCTCACCCCCCTGCGCCGCCACAGCACACGGGTGCTGTTCGCCGGGATGGCCGCCGCCACGACCGGCATCGTGCTCGACCTGCTGAGTCTCACGCCGCCCGGAGTGCACCTTGTGCTGGTGTTCGGCGGCTTGGTCGTGGTCCTCGTCGGTCTCGCACTCACGTTCTGGCCCGGTCCGGACTCCGCCGCGCCAGCCCGCGTCGTCCACGCGCCCGTGTGCGGGCGTTGGACCGCGCTGAACAGTCCTGCGACCAAGGTCCCCAGCCACGGCGTGCGCTCCTACGGCCAGGCCTATGCCATCGACGTGATCTACGACCCGGAGGGCACCTGGCGTGCGACGGCGGGGCGCGGCCGGAGCTTTCGGCCGGCCGCGGACTTCACCTCCTTCGGGCGCCCGGTCCTCGCGCCGGTGAGCGGAACCGTCGTCGGCGTCCACGACGGCGCGCGCGACCACCGCGCGCGCAACACGCTGCTCGCGTTGCCGTACTTCACCCTCGAGTCGATCGTGCGCGAGCTGGGCGGCGTGGGGCGGATCCTGGGCAACCACGTGATCATCGACGCCGGCGACGGCAGCTTCGCCGTGCTCGCCCACCTGCAGCGGGGGTCGACGTCGGTCCGCGTGGGCGAAGTCGTCGATGCAGGCCAGGAGGTCGGCCGGTGCGGGAACTCCGGGAACTCGACCGAGCCGCACCTGCACATGCATCTCATGGACCGCGCGGCCCCGGCCGCGGCGCAGGGTGTGCCGATGGCCTGGGCCGATGTCCAGGTCGCCGGCGGCGAGCCCGCGGACGGCCTCCCAGGCAACTTCGAGAGCGTCGAGGCCGCATCCGTATCAGAGCCCGACCCCGCCTGAACCAGGGCGGCGTTCAGGGGCATCCCCGATGCCCGAACGGTCCGAGGGCACGTAGCGTGGACCGCATGACGACATCACTGTCCCGCCCACGCCGGGGCGCCATGATCGCCGGCGTCTGCGCCGGGCTCGCGCGCCGCTTCAACACCACCCCGACCGTGGTCCGTCTCATCGCGATCGCCTCGTGCATCCTTCCCGGCCCGCAGTTCCTCGTCTACGGCGTGCTGTGGATCCTCATGCCCCGCGACCCGGCGTAGGCCGGAGGCCACCGGTATGCGGCCTCGACGCGGTCTTCATAGACCCGCGCCATGAGTAGCCATGCCATCGACGTCGCGGGGGTCGCACAGGTGACGCGTTCGGCGCCCGCTGACCTCTCCGACGCAGCGTCCGCGGTCACGAGTGCGCTCGATGGCGCAGCGGAGGCGTCGCGCGCACTCGGCTCGATGGCCGCCGTCCGAGATCTCTTCGACGCGCACAGCACGGTCTTCACGGGCGGTCAGGCCCAAGTCTTCGCTCCCGATGTGACGATGGTGCTGTCCGACGACACGCTCGTCACGCTGCCCGGTCACCTCGCGGACGGCTACGCTCCGCAGTACATCGGAGTCGAGTAGTCGTGCGCCGAATTCTCGTCCTCATCACCGCCCTCGCCCTCGTGCTCGGCGGATGTGCCGTGTCCAGCAAGCTGCCCGAGTACAAGACCGAGACCGAACGCCTGCACGCCGAGCTTGTCGAACAGCTCCCCGACGGCATCACCGCCAGCGAGCCGTCCATCACGTCCGAGGCAGGATACGGGACCGAGTCCGGACGCGGGGACACCGCATCCTCACCGGCGTATTGGCAGATCACCGACCTGCGCAACCTGATCGACGAGGCCGGCAGCTCCGAGCGCGCGTTCACCGCGCTCTCGCAGCACCTGACCGAGAACGGGTGGACCTACCGCCGCGTCCGCGGCGACGACGAGAGCGGAGACGTCGCCGACGGCTTCCGCCGAACCGACCAGGACGACGCGTCCTGGTACGTCGAGGTCCGCTGGGCGAAGGCAGCACCCGACATGGCGGAAACGCTCGACATCGTCATCGTCAGCCCCATGACCACCCGCGGCCAGGAGGCCCCCGAGAACACCCCGTGAGCCCACCCGGTGCACGGCTGGCGAGGAACCCCGCTCCAACCACCCCGAGCGATCTCTTCATCGAGTCGGGCCCGCAGCTTCTGATCTACCTCGTGCTGTGGATCCGCATGCCTCGCGACCCGGCGTGAGCAGACTCCGCCCACGAGCGAGTTCGCGGAATCCGCACCACAGCCGCCTCAGAACCGGCTCCCGTGCGGAATCCGCGATTCTGCCGACTCAGCCGGGAAACTGCGGCGCCGTGCGGCGCTCGGGCCACGGCGCGTCCGCGGGCCGCAGCGGAGCCCAGTCCGCGGCCCGCGCGGCCGCCGCCGCGAGGATCCCGACGACGGCGGAGGGGTTGTGCAGCTGCCCGCCCAGCACGAGCGCGACGGCGTCCTCGAGCGGCACCCAGCGCGGCTCCAGATCGGCCTTCTCGTCCTCGCGGACGAAGCGCACGGCC
>JBQGOU010000105.1:0-9931 GCA_052086865.1 Cellulomonadaceae bacterium | reverse complement strand
CAGTGCGTGGTCATGGTGGACGAGCTCGAGTCGAGCTCGGTGGAGAACGGCCCGAGCGCAATCGAGGCCGCGCGGCCCGCCGCACAGCCCAAGGAGATCGCACAGCCGGCCGAGCCGGCACCTGCGCAGTAGCGGAGCCCGCTGGCGCACCCCACGCATGCGCCGCCGGCGGTCCAGGGAGTCCCGGGCCGCCGACGGCGTTTCTGGGCGCCGCGCGCTACAGCGCGAGCAGCTCCACAACCTCGGGGTCCATCACCCCGACGGCGGCCGCCCTGGCCGCGACGGCGTCGGGGGCGGCGAGCGCGACCTCGGCCGCCTGCACGCACCGGACCAGCTCGTGCCGTGACAGCGCGAGGCGCACGGCGGGCACCGCACCGGCCGACATGGACAGGCTGGTCACCCCCAGCCCGGCCAGCACGACGGCCATCGCCGGGTCTGCGGCGGACTCCCCGCACACGCCCACGGGCTTGCCGGCGCGGACGCCCGCCGCAGCCGTGGCGCGGACAAGCTCCAGAACGGCCGGCTGCCACCGGTCGATCAGGTCGCTCAGCTCGCCGCGCAACCGGTCGGCCGCCATCGTGTACTGCGCGAGATCGTTGGTGCCGATCGACACGAAGTCGACCTCGGCAAGGATCGCCTCGGCCCGCAACGCAGCCGCCGGCACCTCGACCATGACCCCCACACACGCGAGGCCGTGCGCACGCGCCGCCGCCGCGAACTGCTGCGCCTCGCCGGGCGTGGAGACCATGGGCGCCATGACCCACGGCGTCACACCGGTCCACCGCTGGGCGTCCGCGAGCGCCGCGAGCTGGGTGTCGAGCACCTCCGGCACCGTGCGCACGAGCCGGAACCCGCGCACGCCGAGCGCCGGGTTCTCCTCGCCGGGCAGGTTCGCGAACGCCAGCGGCTTGTCCGCCCCCGCGTCGAGGGTGCGCACCACGACCTTGTGCCCGCCCAGCGCCCGGAGCACGCCGGCGTAGGCCTCGGCCTGCTCGGCACGTCCGGGTGCGGCGGACCGGTCCAGGAACAGCATCTCGGTGCGGAACAGCCCGACGCCCTCGACTCCGGCCGCGGCGACCCGGTCAGCGTCGGCGGGTGTGCCGATGTTCGCCAGCAGGTCGACGGGCTGGCCGTCGGCAGTGCGCCCAGGGCGGGGATCGCCGTCGAGTGCGCCCAAGAGCTCGGCCCGCCGGGCGAGCTCCGCCGTGCGTTCGGGTCCGGGCTCGGGTTCGACGGTGCCGGCGGCGGCGTCGACGGCGACGACGGTTCCCGGTTGGAGGTCCATGGCGCCGGCCACCTGCACGACGCAGGGAATCGCCAGCTGGCCGGCGATGATCGCGGTGTGGCTCGTGGTCCCGCCGAGCTCGGTCACGATCGCCACGACGTGACGCAGGTCCAGGGCGGCGGTGTCGGCCGGGGCGAGGTCCTGCGCCACGATCACCGCGGGGCCGTCCAGCGCCGGGACTCCGGGCCCGGGCACGCCCAGGACCCGCGCCGCAATGTGGTCGCGGACGCTGCGCAGGTCTGTCACCCGTTCCGCGAGCGGGCCGCCTGCGGCGGTGAACAGGTCCACGAAGCCGCTGACGACGGCGTCCAGGGCCCGCACGGGCGGCTCGCCGTCGGCAATGCGGGCCAGGGTCTGCGCGCGCAGCGCGGGGTCGGCGGCCATCTGTGCGCAGGCCTGCAGCACAGCGGCGGCCGGACCCGTCGCCAGCTTCGCCTGGCCGCGCAGGCTCGCCGCCACGTCCGCGAACGCCGCCTCGACCCGGGCGGCGGCCGCCGCAGGTTCCGCGGGCGAGGATTCCTCGGCCACCGGCGACGGCGGTGCGACCCGGACCACCGGCCCGGTCGCGCCGCCCCGGCCGACCCCCTCGCCGCGCAGCATCACCCCTCCTCGTCCAGGTTCCGGGACAGCAGGGCGACCAGGTCGTCGAGAACACTGTCGGCATCCGCGCCCTGGGCCTCGAGCGTCACCTGCGCGCCGTGGGGCACCCCGAGGGACATGACGAACAGGATGGAGGCCGCGTCGACGGCCACACCGCCGGCATGCGAGATCGTGACCTGGGTGCCGCAGCCCGCAACCGCCTGCGTGAACAACGACGCGGGGCGCGCGTGCAGGCCGGAGGTGGAGGCGACCACAACGGTTCTGGTAGGCATGACGGTGAGCTCCTTCGATGGTCAGGCGGTGGTGGCGGCGCCGGCGGGGTCGTCCTCGGCCGACGGAGCCTCGACGACGGGGTGGCGACCGAGCTGTTTGAGCACAAGGACGACCAGTGCGGTGAGGCTTGCGCCGATAGCGACGGCGAGCAGGAACAGCAGCGGCCGAGACATCAGGCCGATCACCCACACCCCGCCGTGCGGTGCGCGCAGATTCACGCCGAAGGCCATCACCAGGGCACCGGTGGTGGCGGAGCCGGCGACGCAGGCCGCGATGACGCGCACCGGGTCCGCGGCGGCGAAGGGCAGGGCGCCCTCGGAGATGAAGGACGCTCCCAGCAGCCACGCGGCTCGGCCGCTCTCGCGCTCGACGCGGGTGAACAGGCGCCGGCGCAGCGTCGTCGCCAACGCCATGCCGAGCGGGGCGACCATGCCGGCACCCATGACCGCGGCCATCACCCGAAGCTGCGTCGCACCCTCGGCCAGCCCCGCCGTGGACAGGCCGGTGACGGCGAACGCGTACGCGGTCTTGTTGACCGGGCCGCCCAGGTCCAGACCCGTCATGGCCCCCAGCAGCAGGCCGAGCAGCACTAGGTGGGTGCCGTCCATGCCTTCCAGCCAGGAGTTCAGGCCTGCCATTGCGGCGGTGAGCGGGCGGCCCAGCACGACGATCATCACCACCGCGGTCACCGCGGTGGACAGCAGGGGAACCACGACGACGGGCATGACGCCACGCACACCTCGAGGCACCGCCCACCGGGAGAGCCACAGCGCAAGGAAGCCCGCGACGAGGCCAGCCACGATGCCGCCGAGGAAGCCGGCGCCGACGAGGGAGGACAGCGCGCCGCCGACGAAGCCGGGCACCAGCCCCGGCCTGTCCGCGATCGCGTAGGCGATGAACCCCGCCAGAATCGGAATCAGCAGGGCAAAGGCCACCTCTCCAGTCTGGTGGGACAGCGCAGCCCAGCTCGCCGTCGACGCCGGATCGAAGCCGTCCAGCAGCAGCGGAAGCGGCACCTGGTCGATGTCCCATCCGCCGAGCATGTAGCCCAGCGCCTTGAGGATTCCCCCCGCGGCGACGAATGGGACCATGTGGGACACGCCCGTCATCAGCCACTGCCGGACCCGGACCCCGCTGCTGACCGTGCCTCCGGCGGAGGCAAGGCCGGGCGATGCGGCCGGGGCGTCGACGGCTGCAGTCCCTTCGACGGCCGCAGCCCTCTCGACGGCCACGACGGCCTGCGCGATGACGCCCGGGGCATCGTGCACGCCGCGCTGCACCCCGACCTCGATCGTGGGCTTGCCCGCGAAGCGGGCCCGGTCCCTGACCTCGAGCTCCGCGGCGAAGATCACGCCGTCGGCCGCGTCGATAAGGGCGGGATCCAGCAGATCCGTGCCGGCCGCACCCTGCGTCTCGACCGTGACGTCGTGCCCTGCGGCCCTGCCCGCCACCTCCAGGGCCTCCGCCGCCATGTAGGTGTGGGCCACGCCCGTGGGGCACGACGTGACGGCGACGAATCTCATGGCGAGACCCGGGTGTTCACGATCTGGGCCACCGCCTCGGCGTCAGAGGCCTGGCGCAGCGCATTGCGGAAGTCCTTGTGCACGAGCGTCCGCGCAAGCGCCGCGAGGATCTTCAGATGCGCCGCATCGCCCGAGTCGGGGGCCGCGATGAGGAAGACCAGCGTGGCAGGACCGTCGGGGGCACCGAAGTCCACCCCGCCGGGGACCACGCCCACGGCGAGGGAGGGCTCGAGCACGAAGGCGGACCGGGCGTGGGGCAGTCCGACGCCTCCGGGCATCCCGGTCGACATCTTGGCCTCCCGAGCGCGGACGTCCGCCAGGAAGCCGATCGCGTCCGTCACTCTGCCCTGGGCGACGAGCAGGTCGATCAGCTGACGGGTGACGTCGTCACGGTCGGTGGCCACGAGGTCGAGGCCCACGAGTGCGGGGGTGATCAGGGGCATGTCAGAGCTCCTTCAGTCGGATGCTGCACAGGGGATCGGATCGCACCACGACCGTGTCGAGGTCGATGTCGTCGGGGCCGGGGACGTCGCTGCCCGGCGACAGGACGGCTGCCCTGCCCCAGGCGACGGCGTGGCACAGGGCGCCGGGAAAGTCCGTCCCGGCCGAGCGGGCAGCAAGAAAGCCGGCCAGGGTGGCATCACCCGCACCGACGGTGGACCGCGGCACCAGCGCGGGGCCGCCGGCCCACCACACCCCTTCGGGAGCCACCAGCAGGGCGCCGTGCGCACCGAGCGAGACCAGCACGCGCTCCGTGCCCATCGCCATGATCTCCTGGGCGGCGCGGGCGGCGTCCCCCACGGTTCGCAGCGGCCGGCCCACCACCTCGGCCAGCTCGTCCTCATTCGGCGTGACGAGCGCCAGCCCTCCGGCGCGCACCGCAGCGGCGAAGGAGGCACCCGAGGCGTCCAGGACCATCCGGCCGCCGCGGGCCCGCACGGCTCGAGTCACGCGAGCGTAGACGCCGTCGTCCGTCCCGGGCGGGACGCTGCCCGCGCCGACGACGGTTGCGGAGGCGCCGTCGACCGTCGCCAGCTCGCGGCACACCGTGTCGAGGAGCTCCGTGGTGGACGCGGGGCTCAGCGCCGCACCCGGGGCGTTGATCTTGGTGGTGATGCCGAGCCCGTCGACGAGGGTGACGTTGCTCCGGGTCTCGCCGGGGACGCTCACCGGGCGGGCCGGCACGCCGAGCCCCGCGAGCGTGGCCACCAGCCGGTGCCCGTCGAACCCGCCGGAGGGGAAGACCGCCACCGTGCCGAGCCCGCATCGGGACAACGCACGGCTGACGTTGATGCCCTTGCCTCCGGCGTCCACCCTTGCCGCGGAAGCGCGGTTGACCGCTCCCGGGACGAATGCGCCCGCCACGTAGGTCCGGTCAAGGCTCGGGTTCGGGGTGAGCGTGATGATCATGCGAGCGTCACGGCCAGCCCGGCATCGCGCAGTTGCTCGCGCAGGCCCGCATCGATCCCTTCATCCGTGATGAGCAGATCGACCGCCGCGAGGTCGACGATGCGCGCGAAGTAGGAGCGGCCGATCTTGGTGTGGTCGGCGAGCACGACGACGCGCCGCGACGCAGCAACCAGCGCGCGCTTCACCGCTGCCTCGCCCAGGTCCGGCGTCGTCAGCCCTCGGTCGGGCGTCACGCCGTTCGCGCCGAGGAAGCAGACGTCGGCCTGCACGTCCGCGAGCGCGCGCTCGGCCCAGGACCCTACCGAGGCGAGCGTGCGGCCGCGAACAGTGCCCCCGACGAAGTGCAGCACGACGTTGGGCCGGGTGGCGAGCACGGTGGCGATCGGCAGCGAGTTGGTGACGACCACGAGGTCGCGGTCCGTGGGCAGGAGCTCGGCGAGGCGAACCGTCGTCGTCCCGGCGTCGAGCATCACGGTGCCGCCGGCCGGCAGTTCCGCCAAGGCGCGCCGGGCGATCCGCTCCTTCTCGGCGGCCAGCAGTGCCTCACGGTCCGCGATGCCGGGCTCGAAGCCGAGCCGCTCGACGGGAATGGCACCGCCGTGCACGCGTCGCAGCAGCCCCTGCCGCTCCAGGACGGACAGGTCGCGTCTGATCGTCTCGGGCGTGACCGCAAGGACTCCGGCCAGCCCGGTGACCTCGACCCGTCCCTCGGCCCGCGCGCGGCCGAGGATCTCCTGATGCCTCTCCGGTGCGTACATCTCAGTCCTGCCGACGCCGAGCTACTGCGGCTGGTAGGGCGAGACGACGACCTCGACCCGCTGGAACTCCTTGAGGTCGGAGTAGCCGGTGGTGGCCATGGCCCGCCGCAGCGCGCCCACGAGGTTGAGCGTGCCCTGGGCCTGGCGGCCCGGCCCGAACAGGATCTCGTCGAGCGTTCCGGCCGTC
Organism: Cellulomonadaceae bacterium; assembly: GCA_052086865.1. Taxonomy (GTDB): domain Bacteria; phylum Actinomycetota; class Actinomycetes; order Actinomycetales; family Cellulomonadaceae; genus Flavimobilis. The sequence continues at coordinate 3,895 of JBQGOU010000105.1, read as the reverse complement.
CCCACGCGCACGCGCTCCCCGCGTGGCAGCAGCTGGTGGTGCGCCTCGGGTCCCCAGTGCCAGCCCTGCCCGGGCGCCTCGGCGGCGCGCGCAAGGGCCGCGCCGACCATCACCGCGTCGGCTCCGCACGCGACGGCCTTGACGAGGTCCCCGGACCGTCCGACGCCACCGTCCGCGATGACGTGGACGTATCGGCCGCCGGACTCGTCGAGGTAGTCGCGTCGCGCGGCGGCGACGTCGGCAACCGCGGTCGCCATGGGTGCGTGGATGCCCAACGAGGTGCGGGTCGTGTGCGCGGCCCCGCCGCCGAAGCCGACGAGCACCCCGGCAGCGCCGGTCCGCATCAGGTGCAGCGCGGCGGTGTAGGTGGAGGCGCCGCCGACGATGACGGGCACGTCGAGCTCGTAGATGAACCTCTTGAGGTTCAGCGGCTCGGCGTTGCTCGACACATGCTCCGCGGAGACCGTGGTGCCGCGGATGACGAACAGGTCGACGCCCGCGTCGAGCACCGCCTGGTAGTACTGCTGGGTGTACTGGGGCGAGAGCGCACCGGCGACGGTCACGCCGGCGGCGCGGATGTCGCGCAGCCGCTGGACGATCAGCTCGGGCAGCACCGGTGCGGAGTAGATCTCCTGCATCCGCCCCGTGGCATCCTCGGGCGCGAGCCGGGCGATCTCGGCGAGCAGGGGCTCCGGGTCCTCGTACCGCGTCCACAGCCCCTCGAGGTCCAGCACGCCGAGGCCACCGGCCCGGCCGAGCTGGATGGCGGTGGCCGGGCTCATCACCGAGTCCATCGGCGCGGCCATGATCGGGAGCTCGAAGTGGTAGGCGTCGATCTGCCAGCCGACGGACACGTCCTTCGGGTCACGGGTGCGCCGCGAGGGCACCACCGCGATGTCGTCGAAGGAGTATGCGCGCCGTCCGCGCTTGCCACGTCCGATCTCGATCTCATTGCTCACGAACGCTAGGTTACCGGTCCCGGCGCCGGCCGGGGCGGCGGAAGGGCCTAGCTCACTCGTCGGCGACGGCGAGACTGTCGCGCATCGTCGTCAGCAGGTCGGGGTCGAGGCTCTCCCCCACCACCTGCACCATCCCCGAGGTGAGCGGCTCACCGCCGGAGATCGACCAGATCACCCCCTCGAGGGCCTCACCGTCCTCGGTGAAGGTGAAGCGGACCTCCTCCAGGTCGCGGTCACCCTCCACCGTCTGGGTCCCCGGCACGACGACGAAGTCGTCCAACCCGCCGATCTGGGCCGAGGCAAGGAAGCTCGAGGTCGCGACCCAGGCCTCCTGGGGGCCCTGGTCCGGTGCGATGGCCACGCGGATGGTCCGGTCCTGCTCCGAGCCATCGCTCCAGCTGGCCGTCCAGCGCTCGTCCACGGCCCCGTAGTCCTGCCACTCCTCGGGGACGTCCAGCACGATCCGGCCCACCTCAATGCTCCGGAAGCCCTCCGCCGGCGCGTCCGAGGTGCATGCGGACAACGCCAGGACCGCTGCGGCGCCGAGCGCCACGGTGCACCACCTGCTCATGCGGACCATCTCTGGTACTCCTCCTGAGTTGCTGCGACTGCGGCGGCGTCACGGGCTCGCACCATCCGTGCCCACCCGATGGCATGCCCCACGCCCGCCGCCAACGCTATCTGCACCGTGGACGCGAGCGCGACAGCGCCGAGGCCGACTCCCGCGCCACCTGCGACGACGGCGGTCACGACAAAGGCGCCGACAGGCACGGGAAGCACCACGGCCGACCAGTGCCACAGCCGGGCCGCCGGACCGGCGGGGACGACGAACGCCGCCAGCACCGTGCCGAGCAGCGGGGCCAGGATCCAGGGCAGCCAGACCCAACGCAGCATCACGTCGTTTCCGGCGCTGTCCCGCACCAGGGTAAGGATCGCCCCGGCCCCGTACTCCCCGCCGAGGAACCCCGCCAGGGAGATGGCCGTCGCGGTCAGCCAGGTGGTCCGATGCATGCCTGCGCGCTCCTTCTCGACGACGACCATCACGACACGCAGACCGAGTCGGGGACCATCACCCGCACACCGTCGGGCCCCGCCGCGCCGAGGAAGTCGGCGTCGACGGCGGTTGCGGTCGCATTCTCGGCCGAGACGCTGAACCCGAACTTCCAGCCCTTCTTGATGGCCGCCTCGAACTCGGTCTTGTCCCGGACGTTGTGGTACTGCACGACGCTCATCGTCGACTCCTCGTACATCAGCTGCATGAACGGATCCGACGACGGCTTGTCCGGCACCATGGCTCCGAACGGGAGCTTAAGCGCCTCGCCGTAGTCACCGCGGGCGCCGAGCCACTCGTCGACGAGCTCGCGGTTGGTGTCGTCGACCTCGAGCCGCGTGGTCGTCACGGTGGAGGTGGACTCGGAGGTGCTCGCCGATCCGTTCGTGGAGAAGGTGTCGTTGCCGAGGTAGCCCTCGGCGCCCCCCTCGTGCATCGTCTTGAACACGACTTCGGTGACCTTGCCCTCGCCGTCACGGGTGACAGTGAAGGCGCCCTCGGCCTTGCCCTGCACCGATCCGCCGCCGCCCACCAGGTCGACGCCCGCCTCACCCGCACCCGAGACCTCGTATGTCCAGCTGGTCTCTCCGGTCCCCTTGTTCTTCTCCACCGTCACCTTGGTGCCTGCGGTGACCGAGAGGTTCGCACCGAGGTTGGGGTCGAGAAACTCCGGATTGCCCTTCGTGTCCGTCTTCCCGGTGGGCTCTCGCAGCCCGATGCTCGCGTCGAGGCCTGCCTCGAGCCCGACCTCGGTGAAGCTGATCGTGGTCTCCTTGGGCGGGTCGACAAATCCCCCCATGCCCTTAATCGCAAAGACGCCACCCTGCTGCTTGAGCATCTCCTGCTGCATGAGGTAGGTGTCGAGCTGCTCCTTCGCCGCGTCCCACTCGTCCATGTCCTCGAACTCCCACGTGTCACCGTAGCCGAGCGTGAGATCTGCGCCCAGGCTCACATCGACACCAGCGTTGTCTCCGTCACCGAGCTTGCCCGCGTCGAAGGTCTTGCTGCCCACCTCGCCCTCAGCCCCGACGTTGAGCCCGTCCGTGACCGTGACCCGCACCGTCCCGTCGGCATACTCCTGGACGATGAAGCCCGAGTCCTGCCCGATCTTGACGAACCACACCGTCATCGAGGTCGAGTAGCTCTGACTCTCCTCACGGAACATGCAGGCCGGTGGCTGGTAGTCCGAGTCCTGCGGAACCGTGTTCTCGGCCTCGATCTGCTCGGGGGCACCGCAGGTGGTCCCCACCGCCTTGCAGATCTCGGCGGCGATCGTCTGGCCCACGGGGCTCGACAGTCCCACGAGCGCCCCGACGAGCACGAGGACGATCGCGACGACGCCGACGTGCTCGACACCGGCCGCGCCCCGGTCCCGGCACGGCACGTCGCCGGCGATCCGGGGCGCTGCCTCGGTCTCGGTCTCAGGGGTGTTCATGTCGGTCTCCTTCAGTCCACCAGCACGGTGCGGGCGTCGTGGGCCGCCAGGTGGGGAGGTTCGTAGGGATCGGGGGTGGGCTCGGGGGTGGGTTCCTGGCTCGGCTCGCCCTCACCAGGCTCCGGCGTGGGCTCGGGGGTGGTGGGCTCCGGCGTGGGCTCCGGCGGGGCCTGCGTGCGGCAGGTGCCCTCGACCCGGTACCCGATCACTCCAGAACGCAGGCACAGCCCACCGGTCAGCTCGATTCTGGCCGTGGCTCTGGCCTGCATGCGGGTGTCCCCGCCCTCGACCCGGTCGGTGTTGCGCACCGCCACGGTCACCTCGCCGCGGAAGAGGTCGAAGCTGACGTCGGTGACCTCGGCGCCGTTGCGCAGCGCGAAGTCGCGCGACCGCTGGACCAGGTCGCCGTAGCTGACCACATCGCTCAGCGGGGTGCCGGCCAGCCACCAG
>JBQGOU010000104.1:0-10015 GCA_052086865.1 Cellulomonadaceae bacterium | reverse complement strand
CACCGGAGACGAAGCGCTCGTCGACGAGGCTGTGAACGCCTCACAAGCGACCATGGCGGGGCTCGAGTTCCACCGAGTCCTACCGTTTAAAGCGAGCGATGACGGGCCTCAAATGACAGTTCCCGCGTAGCTCTGCCAGATTTCCGACGTTGCGCATGAGCGCGTGGGTGCCAAGCTTCACCGGCGAAGCTGCCGAGCTCGAGCGGATGCGGCTTTCAGACCCTGATCGTGCTCAGCGCGATAAGCACGAGGGCGCTGGCGACGAGTGCAGGGGCGTGCGGGGTGCGCCGGGAAGGGTGGCGTATGGCTGCGAGCACAGCCTTATGAGCGATCGTGAGGATAAGAGCGAAGAGGGGTAAAGCGAGCGCCTGCGGGCCGGCGAGGAGTCCGACCAGGCCAGTGAGAGGTGTAGCGAGCTTCACATCGCCGAATCCGAGCCAACCGACCGCGGCCATCGTGGTGTAGATCGCAAAGACAGTAGCTGCCATGGACACGGCCCAGAGCACGGCGATATCGAACCCGACCGCGGCGGCGGTTATGGCGAGCATCGTCACAGCGATGGCAACGTCGAGGCTGTCCCGGTTTCTTATGCGGTGCATGCGGACATCTCGCACGGCGATCGGGACGCCGAGGACAGCGATCAACACGGTCGCGAACAGGGCAAGCGAGGTATCTGCACCGAGAGTCGATTCGCAGAAGAACGCGGCGAGCGCGGTGGTGAGGCCCAGAGCGCCGGCGCCGACGGCCGTGATGATGCGTTCGGGCGCGGCGGTGTGGCTAGAGGGTGTTGTCATCGCGTCGGGGAGTGGAAGCGTTGAGCGGAAGCGGAGCGTCGAGCTCGCTGGCTGCGTGTTCGCGTAGGTACTCGCGGAGGTAGGGGATGGTGAAGTCGAGGTACCCGCGGGCGGGGGATTCGATGATGCCTGCGTCGATGAGTCGTTGGCGGTAGACGCTGATGTATGCGGGGGATTCGCCGATGCGGTTGGCGACGTCGCGTGTGCGTGCGGGGCCGTTGTCGCTGGCGATGGCGAGGAGAACCGTGCGGTCGATTGCGGAGAGGTCTGCGAGTGCTGCGGCGTGGACGGTAGAGCCAAGGCGTTTGCGGGCGGCGGGTATGCCCTCTGCGGCGGAGGAATCGTTGATGTTGTCGCCGTGTGCTTTGCGCCAGCAGTGGTAGCCGACGAGTTGGACCATAAAGGGGTAGCCGCCGGTGGCTGCTGTGGCGGCGTCGAGGGCTGTTTCGGTGATTGTGCGGCCGTTGCTGGTGATGGTCTCGTGGAGCGCGGCTCGGACGTGTTCGAGGGGGACGTCGGTGAGTTGCTCGCGGGTGGCGCGCCGCATGAAAGTGAGGACGTCGTCGTTGAGCATGTCGGAGACGGCGGATGAGAGGCCTGCTGTGACGAAGGCGATCTCGCGGTCTTCTCGGATGAGATGTTGAACGGTTGCGGCGAGGTGGCGGAGCTCGTCGAGGTTCTTGCGGTGGATCTCGTCGATCGTGATGAGGAGGCCGGTCTCGTTTTTTTCGAGGACATCTATGAGGCCGGTGAGGATCTCGCGCAGATCGGGTCGTTCTTCGGGTGAGGCGTCGAATTCGAGGCCCCCGCCGATGACGGGGAGGGTGAGCCCTCTCAAGCGGGGGGCTCGGTCGGTGCCGAGTTCGTGGAACTGTCGGGTGGCTGCGCGCTGAATTCGATCGTTTAGTCCGGGGGTGGCTGTCTCAGCGATCGTGACCCAGCCGCGTTCTTGTACGACATCGTGCACCTTGTTCAGCATGACGGTCTTGCCGACGCCTCGAGGGCCAGTGAAGATGGTGAGACGGCCGGGTGCTCCTGGGCCGTCATCGATCGATTCAGCGAACTGTTCGAGCGCGTCATCGCGGCCAACGAGCAACGGTGGTGTCGCACCAGCAGTGGGCTTGAACGGGTTTTTAACAGGCACGAGAGCCACCTTTAGAGAGTTTTATAATCTTTATAAAGACTAAGAGGGTGTGGCCCTAGCTGCAACCCGTTTGCTCGGACTTGCTTCTCGATCGTGACGATCGCGGTTGCGGCTCTCCGGTGGTGCGCGCTAGGTAGCTGTGTTCACTGCTTTCGACGCGCATCGTCGCGCGCGCTCGTTGTTCCCATCGCGCCTCGTCGGGCAAGCCTGCATGATCGCTCAAGATTCGCTGCTGCTGCGGGCGCGGTTCGCTCGGCGTTCCTGGCGATGGTGAGTGACGGTGTCGTTGGCATCGTCTGTGTCGATATTGAGCACGTTCCCGATGAGGTCGAGCTCAGCTGGTTTCCAAGCCGTCGTGCCGCGCATTCTGTTGCCAAACGTGACGATGTTCAGCCCGAGGCGTCGAATGAGCTCCGCTTGGGTTGGGATGTCGGGGAGTCCTGCGCCATCGACGATGGCCTGACGTAATCGCGCTGCGAACGCGTCTGAGTCGTCGACGTGGATCCGCGACCTTCGGCCGGCTCCGGCCGGTGTATGCGCGCGACGGGACGCAATGTAAGCGTCGACGTCGATCTCGTCGAATAGCGGGCGATTGCGATCGAAGCCAACCGGTCTCGGGAAAGGGCCGTCGTGTTTCTGGCTGGCAGTGCGCAACTTGTAGACCGTCTCGAGCTCCACGTGGAGCCGTTCGGCGATATCGCTCAGTGTGAGCCGGCTATGCGTGGTGTCGGCGATGATGCCACCCCATTTCTCCTTGATATTCGCGAATGTTACCCGACGTTGTGTCCGCAGCGCCGGCCGGCGCCGACCATGAGATCGCATCAAATGTGTCCGGTTTACGTCATCGAGTGCACCCCCTTGTAGGTAGGAGGGTCGATCAGCGGCCTGTAACCAACGAGAAGGATCCGCAATGGTGGTCTACCGGACAGCGAGAGAGTTTGAGCGCGAAGTACAGTCGACGCCAGTGTTGGGCTGGACGAGCGAGTTCGGTCGCGTTGACTACTCGATGTTCTCCGCCAGGTTCTTCGGCCCTGCGAGCATCAGGCTCCTCGTCTTTGCGCCGGGGAGCACGCGAAGCCAACGGCTCTGGGTTGGCGTCCTCAGATGGCTTACCGTCCGCGAGCTGCATGTCCTCCTGTCGATCATCCTCTGTGTCGTCGCTGCTGCCGTGGTCGGTATCGACGCGGTCCTCGCGGTGTGCCTCGCAGTGGGAATCACCGCAGCCACCATCGGGACTGCGTGGCTGTTCTCGCGGGACCTGCTGCGGCGAGCGCAGGGGGTTGAGGTTCGTGTCTCTGCGAGGGGTCGGGGTGCGGATCCGTCAATTGGTGGTGATGCGGAGTTTTTGGATGAGACGGTCGGGGGTCTTGATCGGTTGGCGAAGTCTGATCTGTCGCCGGTTGAGAGGGCGGAGCGGTTTGCGTTGTTGTTCGCTGAGCTCGAGCGGAGGCCTTGTGTTGGTGTGCGTGGGGGGTAGGGGGGTGGACAAGTGTGTCAACACGTCGTAGGTTATATTCGCGAATATAAGTTATTTGAGAAGGGGTGAGCCATGATGCGGCAGCACATCTGCCCGGATGACCACAAGCACGGTCAGACTCCGACGTGCTACCGGCAGCACAAGTGCGCGTGCGCTGCGTGTCGTACTGCGAACGCTGAGCGCTGCTACACCCGTCGCAAACTCATCGCCTACGGACGCTGGCAGCCCGCAACCGTCGACGCCACTCGCGCGCGCACTCATCTGTTCCGCCTTCTCGATATCGGCCACACCACGACCGCTGTTGCCTCGATGGCTGACGTCACCACTAGCGCGATTCGTCATCTTCTCCACGGGAAGCCTCATAACGGGCGCCCTGGGATCCCGAGTCGTCGAATCGACCGTGACGCGTCCGAGCGGATCCTCGCTGTCACAACCGATCTGATGCTGGTCCCTGCCCACCTCAAGCTCAATAGCCGTGGAGCTCGCCGTCGATTGCAGGCCTTGGCAATTCAAGGGTGGTCGCGAGCCGAGATTTCCTCGCGCACCGGCGTGCCGACAAGCGCATTGGACAACGTTGCCCGTGCCGACAGGATTTCAGCCAGCGTGCATCAGGCCGTCGCGCACTTCTACGACGACCACTGGGACGAGCCCGCGCCTCGCCACACTCCGCAACAGCGACGCAGCGACGGGCTCACGCGCCGGTATGCAATGGATCAGGGATGGGTTCCGTCGCTGGCATGGGACGACATCGACCGTGACGCGGTCCCGGCAGACCCGACGCTGTTGGAGCCGATCATCGATGAGGTCGCTATCGAGCTCGCGCTCGCCGGCGACGCTGTTGACCTCAGTGACGAAGAGCTGCAGATCGCCTTCGCGCGGGGCATTGAGCGAGATCTGAGTCATCGGGTTCTCATGGAGCGCCTTGACATGTCCCGCCGTGCGTTCCGCAGCCTGATCGGGACGACGCACCGAACCTACATGGTGGCCTCATGAGCCGGACTCTCGACATGCTCGAACGCGTCGTTCACGGCACGCCCGCCGGCTACACCGCCGGCTGTCGCAGCAAGGGCGGATGCCCGAACGCCGGAGTGCGCGGCCAGCTCAGCTGCGTGGAAGCTGCCCGCGCACACCGCCACTACTTCACGCTTGCTCAGCTCGACGCGAGCACCGTCATCACCCGCGCCATGCGCCGCCGTGCGCGCGACCTTCCTTTCGCCCCGACACAGAAATGACCCCATGAACAACAGAGCCTCCGAGCACACCGACCTCGACCGCAACATCGCGACCGCAATAACCGAGAGATTCAATATCGACGTCCGGGTCCGTTTCGACTTCCGTCGATTCCGGCTCGTATGCGAACGCCTCGACGGATTCGCCCTGTCACCGGGCATGCAAGCAATGTTCAGCGACCTCACCGCCCGCGAGTACCGCAATCGCTCCAGCACACGAACGGCCAGCGCATGAGCCTTCGAGGGAACCTGGCCACCGTCCTCGAGAACCTCGCCCAGACCGCCGACGTCGACGCCGCCGCTACCGTCGACGCCAGCGTGCACCGCGCATCCAGCCGCTTCCACCTCGCCGACCACCTGCGCCAGGAAGCCCAGAAGCTCCGTGCAGGGACCCTCGAGATCAACGAGGCGGAAGAAACGATCGCCGCTGCCCGCGCTCTCCTCATCCCTCAACCGAGCCTGCGGCGAGCGCCTGTGCCGCAGCGCGCCACGATCGCGCGGCCTGTCTACTCGACCCCCACCTGAACATCCCGAGAAAGGTCGACACGATGTCCAAACTCAAAACGAAGATCATCGGCAGTGTCGGTGCTCTCCTCGTCGCTGGTGCCCTCGCGCTCGCTAGTGCGGGTCTGCAGCCCGATAGCGGCGGTCAGGCCGAATCCCCGGATGCACCAGCGATCAACGCCCCTCAGGCGAGCGCGGTTGCAGAAGAAGGGCCGGCGGTGATCGTCGATGACCCAGATATGTTCGCTGTTGCTGCGGAGGTCGCCGGCGAGCTGCCCACGATCGATCCGGCAGCGTCGACGCCCGATTACAAGCGGGACAGCTTCGGTGAACCGTGGGCGGATGTTGATGGGAACGGCTGCCGTACGCGTGATGACATCCTTGCGCGAGATCTGTTTGATGTCACGGTCGATGAGGACGGTTGCACTGTGCTGACCGGCACGCTCGAATGGGATCCGTACACCGGTGAGACGATCGACTTCCAGCATGATCGCGTCGCAACGGGTGGCAACCCCGGCAGTGCGGCGATCCAGGGTGAGCACATCGTTGCGCTCAAGGCTGCGCATGACGGTGGAGCCTGGAGGTGGAGCGACGAGCAGCGGCTCGCCTTCGCCAATGACCCGAACAACCTGCTCGCCGTCGACGGTCCTGCAAACAGCAGTAAGGGGGAGAAGGGGCCGGCGGGGTGGCTGGTTCCGGAGAATCCTGCCTACGTGTGCACGTACAGCCTTCGGTATGCGGAGCTCGTCGATACGTATCAGTTAGCTATCGACGCTGCGGACAGGGATGTGCTCGCTCAGACGCTGGCGAGTTGCGCGACGAGTGATTAGGCGGTGCCCTGTGCCGCCACGCCGCAACCAATACCGAGTTACGCAACCGAGTTACGCAACCCTGTTATGTATGGACGATCTCGAGAAGTACCGCCGCCAGCTGCGCGATGTGGGTGCAGAGATGGCTCGGCAGGAAGAACTGAAAGAGCAGCGCGCTCACCTTGTGGACGAAGCGCGCAAGGCAGGGATGACGATGCGTGAGGCTGCGGACCTGCTGCAGATCACTGAGACTGGCCTCCGAAAGGCTCAGGCTGCGCATCGGCGTCGACTGCAGGAGCCGACCGCTCTCGCGCGCTGAGGTGCAAGTAGATGACGAAAAAGTCTTGCAAAATGCAAGCACTCTGGAATAATATAACTATGTCTTTCTGAGGAGGTGAACATGGACGAACCCAACTACCGCCCCCATCCCTGGACGCCGAAGGACATTCCTACGATCTGGGTAGATCAGGCCACGGGAATCGGCGTCACAGGCGACGGGACCCCGGTGCGCCCCGTCATCGGTCGCGGCCGGAAGGGCCCCAACCTGACCGACCTGCTGGACACCGCTGCCAGCTACGGCGCGGGCCGCATCATGCTCACCGGCAAGCGCCCTGAACCTCCCAGCGGAGTACGGCACTGGTTGCTCGTCAAGACTCCCGGATGGACCCCGGGAGCGCACTGGATCCACAAGCAGACGCCCCCCACTGGGCGCTTCACTCACGCCTCCACCGGCTTCAAGATCGAGACGCGTACCGCAGAAGAATGGTTCGGCCAGACGCCCCTCAACCCTGCACAAGCCCGCGACGCGTGGAACACGCTAGGAGCGATCCTGCGCGCCGCCGACGAGCGCGCTCGCGTATTTAACTCACCTGCCGCAACCGGAACCAACCTGTGGGCCTTGTCGCTTCCACGCTCCATCAACCCCGTGCCAGTCGACGACGACATCGCCGAGGAGATCCGCAGCACCTCTGGACAGCATCACTATGACCACCTCGTTGCCGGGGATGACTTCTCCACCCACGAGGACTGCGTCCCGCTCATCGATCCTGCGCACACCAAGAAGATCACCGAGTTTGCCTACATTGACGGTCGGTTCATGTACGCCGGCGTCGGTCGCGAGCTCGGTATCGGCCCTGCCCGCCGCCTCAACCGCGCCGAGGCCTGGGAACTCCTGCAGCAGGACCCCTACGCTCGAGCACGCTTCCACATTCGGTTCCGCGTGCCGAAGGATTGGAACCACGTCGGCATCTTCGGCGTGAAGCACCGCGAAGTCGCCGACGGCTGGTATTACCCCAACCGTCCCGGCGCGGTCGGCGAGACCTGGGCCGATGGCGCCGAGGTGCACGTCGGGCTGCAGCACGGGTGGGAAATCATCCCCCACGAAGCGGTTCTGTTCCGCAAGGCGAAGCCCCTCGATACGTTCACCTCGCGCCTCACCCGCGCCCGCGAACGGGTCTCCGAAACCGAGGGCATGGACCCGCTCATCCAAGATGCCCTCGAGGTCGCCCTCCGCGCGATCGTGCTCTACTCCATCGGAGCGTTCGCGGCCGCCGGCCGGGCAGAGACACGAGTCGTGGAAAGCGCACTCGACGTGCCGCCGCAGTATCAGAACAGCGTCGAGCCGCAGGGAAACTTGTTCATCTACACCGTCCCCTCGAACGTCTCCGAGCGCACCCGCTCCTTCTACCACCCGGAGCTGGCCGCACAGGTATGGGGACGTGCCCGTGCCCGCGTCCTGCGAGGCCCCAGCGCCCTCGGAAACGGCACCAGTGGCGCGCTCAACCTCGACCCCGCCACGCTGATCGGAATCCAGGGAGACGCCGTCTACGCCTCCTCCCTTCCGCGGTGGTCGCTCCCTGTCGAATACGGCGGGGGAGACGACGGCAAAGTCGGCCGACTCCGCATCAAGGGCTATATGCGCGGTAGCTACCGCACCCCCGCTCTCCGCGATCAGCGCATGTCCCTCCGTAACCGCGCCGAGAAACAGGGCCTCTCCGTCGCGATCGACACCGTCCAAGCGAGCACCTCATGAGCGACCGCACAGCACGTGAACTCGTGCAGTATCTCCGCGGCCGCGGTATCTCCACCACTGAGATCTCTAACGAGCTGCAGCGCTCACCGCGAATGGTGCGCAAGATCCTCAACGGCGAGACCAGCGGTGCGCTATACCGAGAAAGCCTCGAGGAACTCGCCACCACAGGGCACACCAGCCGCGTGCCGCCGCGCCGGCGCCGCAAAGACGGAACGCTCGCGCCCGTGCGCGGCAAGCGCACACGCAGCGGCGAATCGCGCTCAGTCGTTCCCAAAGACCCAGGCGGCACCTACGTCGACGACAAACAAGGCGGCCGGTTCCGCACTGAGACGACCTACATGGCCGAGGGAGGCCGTCACATCCGCATGAGCGTACCGAAGAGCCACGGCGCGAAAGGACGCGAGCAGGCCAACTCCGAGCTCGTCAACCAAGTCAGGAACGCCGCAAAGGGACAGGCCCGGGATAAACAGAAACAGATCTCCGCGACGCTGACATTCGCGAACGGCCGCCAGATGCAGGTCAACACCTACAACGCATCCACGATGCTCAAGCGCATGCGCGATTCCGGCGGCGACGCACTCGGATGGTTCCGCCGCGAATCCAAGATCCGCTACTCAAACCTCGACCTCGACGACATCCCCATCACAGGCGTCTCCCTCAACGTCGCCACCAAGGCGAAAACCCCCGAGTACGAAGCACAGTCCGCCCGCGGTCGCGTGCGGACCTCGAGGCGACTCACAGCCGCCGAGATCGAGCGCCAACGCGCACTCGAGCGCAAAGCGTCTCGGAAACGCGGGAGGAAGTGACGATGGCAAGCGAACAACCGGAGCGCCCCGCTACGCTCAAGCGCGCTCCGCGCGCCGCGCCCGACGAGCAGACCGATCCCGTCGATGTAGCCGCACCCGCCGCATCCGAGCCGGCTGCGCCCGTGCGTAAGAAGCGCGGGCCGTACAACGTGAAGAAGGTCGACAAAAAGCCCGCGACTTTCCGGCTCCCGCCCGACGTGCACGACCTCATCGACCAGGCCCGCACCGAAGCCGCCCAGAACGGCGACCGTCTCACCAAAGACGAAGTCATTATCCAAGCCGTTCGAGCCCACTGGGGCAAAAAGCGCCGCCGTCGGTAGAACTGACACATTGAGCAGCAGCTCAGCCATCGAGAGGCAACGACAACCGTCCGTTCAGAGCGTCAGACGATGCGATAGGCATGTTCTGAATCGTAAATATCGACGACATTATCGGTGAAGGGGACCGGATGAATGCCTGTCTCAGTAGTTCCATCCGCGCGCTGCACCTCCACCTCCTCTACTTCGAACTCGACGTCCAGTGGGTACCCGTTCGCGAACAGTAGCCACTGAATTGTTTTGCGTGCCTGCCCGGGGGCGGTGGGGCTGAGCACGATCGCCTTAATGGGCAGCCGCGCAGACGGCTCGTCGACAGGCGTGCTCCAGTGGCGAGCGCTTGCAAGCCGAATCCGCGGGCGCGGCCCAGTATCGCCGGGCGTGAACATGACAGCGTGTTCGGCGCCCGTCACTGTGAGGCGGCTTTCGCGTTCCTCGACGTAAGAGCTGTGCTTCACTCGCGTCGTGAGATCGTCCAGCAACGGATCGAACTCAAGAAGCCACAGCCTCAACGAATCGGATCGGTAGGGATAGTCAGAGGCGGAAACATCCTCCACCCATTTATCCCCGATCTCGCGCAGCCGAGCTTTGGCACGCTCGACGACACCGGTCGACGTGTAGTCAACCTGCGTCCAGGGGGAGACTCGTGTGGGCCTCATGGGCTTGGCATTCCCGACGACACCGAGCGGCGAGGCCGGATCGATACCAATGGCACACCCGGCTCTAGATGTACTGACCGGGGACATTGGTTGACGCTGGCGTCAGGTCCCGAGGGTTTTCTTCGCTTGGAAGGCATCGGCTCAGGTACGCGGATGCTATAAGGAGTCCTTTGGAGCTCGCGTCGAGATTCTGAGTAGTGCCCCATAGAGTGGTGTAACCAGATGGTGGCCGTGTCACTGGACGTGG
>JBQGOU010000103.1:0-10032 GCA_052086865.1 Cellulomonadaceae bacterium | reverse complement strand
CGGGAACATCATGGGCGGCAGGAACAGCCCACCCGCGAAGGCCATGGGGAACAGCGTGGCCTGCACCACGGGCAGGGCGGCCTTGGCGGACATCGAGTACCCGATCGCCATGCCGAACAGGACGAAGGGAACGGACACCAGCAGGGTGATGCCGACCCCGGCCGCAAGGCGCGGGCCCGTGATCGTCGCGGCGGTGAGCAGCCAGCCGATGAGGATCACGGGGAGGATCCCCAGCAGCCCGAAGATCTGACCGTTCAGCACGCGCCCGGCCATCCGGGGGAACGGTCCGGCCGGCAACGACCGCACGAAGGGGTCGAACGGCTGCGCACGGTCCTCCGCGACGCCGAGCCCGTAGGTGAACAGGCTCGAGGAGACGATCGCGAACAGCCCGAGCTGGGCCACGGACATCGTCGCGGTCAGCGGGTCCCTGGCCGTGTCGAACGGCACCACGAAGAACGTCAGCGCGAGCGCGGGGAACAGCATGTTGCCGATCACCGCGATGGGGATGCGCACGGTCTCGAGGAACTGGAACTTCAGGTTCAGCCAGGTCAGGCGCGCCGTGCTCGGCCGGCGTGCGGCGGTCGGTGTGGCAGCGGTCGGTGTGGCAGCGGTCGTGGTCATCGTGATCCCTCCGTGGTCAGCTCGGGAACGTCCCGGCCGGCGTCGGTTCCCGGTTCAGCGGCGGCGTCCGGCGCGGCGGCGTCCGCCACGGCACGCCCGAAGGCCTCCTCGAGCGTGGCTCCGCGGATCTCCAGGCCGCTGAACGCGGTGCCCGAGGTGACGAGCTCGCGCACGTAGGCGTCGGCGTCGGACGTGAAGACGGCCAGGCGCTCGCCGTCGCGCTCGGAGCGTGTGACGCCCGGCAGGTGTGCCGCCGCGTCGTCGGGCGAGCGCAGCGTGATCCGGTGCTGGCCGACGCTCGCGAGGATCCCGCCCATCGTGTCGTCCGCGACGACACGCCCCGAGTCGATCACGACGACGCGCTCGGCGAGCGCCTGCACCTCCTCGAGGTAGTGGCTGGTGAGCAGCACCGTGCCGCCACCCCCGTGGAAGTCGCGGATCGCGGTCCACAGCTCGTGGCGCGCCGAGACGTCCAGGCCGGTCGTGGGCTCGTCGAGCAGGATCACCTCCGGGCGCCCCACCAGCGCGAGCGCGACGGCGAGTCGTCGCTTCTGGCCCCCGGAGAGGGATCCGGTCTGACGGCCGGCGAGGCCCACAAGGCCGAAGCGCTCGAGCAGCTCGCCCGCCGGGAGCGGATCCGCGTAGTGGGCGGCGACGAAGTCCACCACCTCGCGCACCT
This sequence comes from Cellulomonadaceae bacterium, assembly GCA_052086865.1. Lineage (GTDB taxonomy): Bacteria > Actinomycetota > Actinomycetes > Actinomycetales > Cellulomonadaceae > Flavimobilis. Next base: position 8,732 of record JBQGOU010000103.1, on the reverse strand, counting down.
TGAGGGTGGGCGGCAGCCCGGTCTCCTGGGGTGTGCTGCCCAGGACGGCCCGGGTGCGGGCCTCGCGCGGATCGCCGCCGCCCAGGCGGACGGTGCCGGCGTCGGGCCGACGCTGACCGGTGAGCAGGGACAGCAGGGTCGACTTGCCGGCGCCGTTGGGGCCAAGCACTCCGACGAGCTCTCCGGCATGGACCTCGAGGCTCACGTCGTCGAGAGCCGTGACGGGGCCGAAGCGGCGGGTGACGCCGCGGACGTCGATCAGGGGGTCGGTCATGGTCATCCTCCGGGATGCAGGAGTCGGGTCAGGTTCTCGGTGTAGGTCTCGAAGGCGCGGCGTCCCGCCGCGCTCAGCTCGACATAGGTCACGGGCTTGCGCCCCTCATGGGCCTTGGTGACGCGGACATACTCGGCGTCCTCGAGCTTGCGCAGGTGCGTGGACAGGTTGCCTGCGGTCATGTCCAGCAGGGCCTGCAGCCGGGGGAACACGATCCGGTCCCCCGGTCCGAGCGAGGACAGTGCCGCCATCACCCGCAGCCGGGCCTGGGCGTGGATGACCGGGTCCAGCCCGGTGTCGTCCGTGGTGCTCACCGACACTCCCCTGCTCCCGGGGCACCGCCGCCCCGGCGTGCCCGTGCGATCGCCGCGACGACCGCGCAGGCCAGCATCCCGCCGCCCCCCGCGAACGCCATCACGGCGTAGCCGGTGGGCAGCCCGACGAGTGTGGCGACCCCGGCCACGAGGACGATCCACGCGCCGAGCACGAAGATGGCGGTCTCCCGCCACAGCGCTCCCCCGGCGAGGTACATCAGCCCCACCAGCAGGCACGGCAGCGCGTTCCAGGCGAGGTCGAGGACCGCCTCGGAGGCGCCCGCGTTGCGCAGCCCGACGTTGATCAGGTAGATGCCGCTGAAGCCCACGAACCACGTCCACCCGTACATCGCGCCGCTGCGCGCGCTGACCCCGCTCACGCCTCGCACGCGCAGCAGGACGTGCACGAGGGTGACGACGACTGCGACGGCGAGCAGTGCGGCGAAGACGCCGAACGCCCACGCCTGCGGGCGGTCAGCGTGGCCCCTGCCGAAGAACAGGGCGCTGTAGCCGCCCAGCCAGGCCACGCCCCAGATGCCGAACAGCACCCGGGGATCCGGCTCGGTGCTCTCGCCCACGTGGCGTCGCGTGGCCTCGATCATCGCCAGGTGCTCGGCCGTGACCGCCGTCGTGGGCGGCTGCTCGCCGGCGTCGTCGGGATCGCTCATGTGCCCGCCGTCCTCTCCTGAACTACTTTGTGATGCAAACTGCTCTGTGTACTCTCGCACGCTCGCCCCCGGCCCGCAACCTCTTTCAAGGAGCCGGTGCGATACTGCGAGCCATGACGACATCGCCTGGGCCCGAACAGGTCCTGGGACGCGCACAGCGCCGCAGGCTGACGGTCGAGATCTGGATCGTGCTCGGCCTGTCCCTGGGGCGGTCCGCGGTGAGCGCCGTCGTGAACCTGGTGGCCCGCCTGACCGAGGACACCGCGCTGCGCGACCAGGCGGCCGCGATGAACACGAGCCTGTCGCCCCGCCCCTACCTCGACCTGACCTGGCAGCTGGTCAACATCGCGTTCGCGCTGGTGCCCGTCGCCCTCGCGCTGTACCTGCTCTCGGCTCCTGGTCGCAGCGCCCTGCGGCGCATCGGCCTGGACCGCGCGCACCCGTTGCGCGACCTCGGGCTCGGGATCGCGCTGGCTGCCGCCGTCGGGATCCCCGGGCTCGCGTTCTACGCGTTCGGCCGCGCGATGGGCATGACGGTGCAGATCCAGGCGGCCAACCTGGACGCCTACTGGTGGACGATCCCCGTGCTGATCCTCCTGGCGCTCAAGAACGCGCTGCTCGAGGAGGTCGTGGCTGTCGGCTACCTGATGGAGCGACTGCGCGAGCTGCGCTGGGCCCCGGTGTACGCGATCGCCGCGAGCGCGCTGCTGCGCGGCAGCTACCACCTGTACCAGGGCATCGGCCCGTTCATCGGCAACGTCGCCATGGGCGTGCTGTTCGCCTGGTACTACCAGTCCGCGCTCGGCCGACGGCGCGTCATGCCGCTCGTCGTCGCGCACACGCTCATCGACGTGGTCGCCTTCGTGGGCTACGCCCTGATCCCGATGTCGGTTCTGGCGTCCCTCGGCCTCACCTGAGGGGCAGCCCGGGCTAGGCCCGCGAACCGTCTGCGGACCCGGCCGTGCCTGGCTCGTCGTCCGCCTTCCGCTCGAGGCCGACCACAGGCTCGTCCTGGTTGAACGGCTCGTCCTGCCCGGCCTGGGACCCGGGCGTGGAGACGGACGCAGCAGCGGAAGCCGGGCTGCGCTTCGCTTCGAGCGGGCCGTCGGACGTCCCCGCGGGCGCGGGCTTGGGCGTGGACTTCGGCGCGGCCTTCGCCCTCGCCTTCACGTCGGCGTGCTGGCGGTGCCGGGCGCGGATGGCCTCGAGGACCGGGCTGGTCCCCCCGAGGGCCGCGTCGATCTCCGCCGCGATCGACCGGGCCGAGAAGGCGCCGACCACCCACACCGAGCCGGCGACGAAGGCGTACAGGCCGAGCACCACGACGTTCAGGCGCAGCACCGTCTGCCCGTCCGGCGGACGGGCCACCAGCATCATGCCGAGCATGATGCCGACGAGCCCGAGCGCCGTCACCCACGGCCACAGCAGGTCCCGGGCCCGCAGCAGCGCGGCCCCGGAGATGACCTGGACGATGCCGGCCACCAGGGCCCAGCTGGCCACGAGGTAGTACAGGACGAGCGCCGTCGCGTCCGGCCAGAGCAGCACCAGCGCCACGAAGGCGACGTCCAGAACGGCCTGCACGATCCACCACACCGCACCGCGCTGACCGCGCGCCGCCAGGCCCTGGAGTGCCGCCACCACACCGTCCACGAGCAGGAACGCGGCGAAGACGAGTACGAAGGCCCCGGCGTCGGGGACCAACGGCTCGATCATCAGGAGCAGCCCGACCACCGCAAGGAGCACGCCTCGCAGCAGCGGGAGCCACCAGGTCAACGAGATGGACTTGAGCACCGACGCCGGCTGCGGCTGCGGATCCTTCGATCTTCCGAGTGCCATGACTCCTCCTGGAGGCTTGCGCCGGTCCGGACTTCTCCGGCCATCCTAGGACGCAGTGCCCGATGGCGGGTCGGCGCGTGCCACACACGGACCCGCCCTAGACTCGCGGGTATGCCCGCATCCGACCCGACGCCTTCGCCTGCGCAGCAGGCTGACGGCCTCTCGGCCGCGCCGCCCCGCGCGGTGCACGAGGTCGGGTCGGCCAGCAGCCAGGTGCAGGCCACGCGCATCGTGCGGGTCGTGGACACGGTGCGTGATCGTGTGCGCCAGCCGAGTGACCTGCTCGGCATCGTGGGCTGCGTCCTGGGCATCGGCGCCGTCGCCCTGCTCGCGGTGTACGCCCACGCCACCACCGAGGGCGTGCAGGCCGACGTCCAGGGGTTCTCGCGTGTGCTGGCACGGCTGCTGCTGTTCCCCGTCGCGCTGCTCGAAGGCGTCGTGACGCTCCTGGTGCCGTTCATGGTCATCCTCGAGCTGAGCCTGCGGCGCATGGTCCGCCAGCTCGTGGAGTCCCTCGCGGCGGCCGCGCTGGGCATCTTCCTCGCCGTGATCGCCTACCTGCTGGTCGACGCTGTCGGCGGGGCGGACCTGCAGACCGGGCTCTCGGTCACCGTGCGCGGTGTCGCTCAGCTGTCCATGCCCGCCTATGTCGCCGGCATCGCCGGGCTGCTCACCGCCGCGGGTCCGCGCACGCGGCGTCGGGCCGTGAACTGGTCGTGGAACCTGCTGTGGGGCACGCTCGGCATCCTTCTGATCACCGGCGGGGTCTCGCTTCCCGGGGTGGCGATCACACTGTTGCTGGGGCGCATCGCCGGCCTCACCGTGCGCTACGTGTCCGGGGTGCGGTCCGAACGCGCCTACGGCGCGACCCTCGTCGACGGGCTGCGCCGCGCGGGCTTCGACCCCGAGTCGCTCGTGCGCGTGCGCGACGTCTCCGACAATCCCACGGCGCACGATGTCGCCGTCGCCATCGCCCCGTCGGGCCAGGTCGACGAGACCACTCCGCCGACGGGCGGCTTCGCGCGCGTCTTTCGCGGCGAGGGCCCCGGCCTGGGCGAGGAGACCGGCAGCTTCGACGCCGCCACGCTCGCCCTGATGCGCTCCTCGGACAACCGCGTGTACGCGATGACGACGACGGACGGGCCGCGCCTCGACGTCGTCGTCCTCGACGGCGACCGCCAGGTCCTGGGCATGATCACCCGCATCTGGCGCTCGCTGCGCCTGCGCGGCATCGAAGGCCGCCCGGGCATCTCGCTGCGCTCGGTCGCCGAGCGAGCCGCGCTGCTCATGTACGCGGCCCGTGCCGCCGGGGTGCGCACCCCTGAGCTGTGCGGCATGGCCGAGGCGGACGACTCGATGCTGCTCGTGCAGTCCCACGTCAAAGGCTGCGTGCCCCTGCGCGACCTGCCCCAGGGTGAGCTGTCCGACGCGGCGCTCACCGAGTGCTGGCGCCAGCTCCAGCTCGCGCACGACGCAGGCCTGGCCCATCGTGGCCTGACGCCCGACGTCGTCCTGGTCAGCGCGCAGGAACGGTCCACGGAGGTCTGGCTGACCGGCTGGGAGTCCGGCGACGTAGCGTCCTCCGAGCTTGCCCGCCGCATGGACCTCATGCAGATGCTCGTGCTGCTCGCCCTCAACGTCGGGGCCGAGCGCGCCATCGCCTCGGCGGGCGCGGTGCTGTCCACCGCCGACATCGAGGCGATCGGGCCGATGCTGCAGTCGATTGCGCTGCCGCGCGCAACGCGAGAGGCGGTGCGAGAGAAGAAGAACGTGCTGCCGGACCTGCGCGCCGCCCTGATCGAGCTGATCCCCGAGGCCAATGTCGAGCCGGAGCGTCTGGTCCGGTTCGGCGCCCGGACCATCATTACGGTGACGCTCGGCATCGTTGCGGGCATCGTGATCATCACCACGATGAACTTCCGCCAGATCGCGGACGCTGTGGCGACCGCCCAACCGTGGTGGGCGGTGGTGTGCTTCGTCCTCGGTTCGGTGACCTGGGTGGGCGCCGCGGTGGGCCTCATCGCCTTCGCCCCGGCGCGCATCAGCTTCTGGCGCGCCTGCCTGACCCAGGTCGCGGCGTCCTACGTCGTGCTCGCGGCACCCGCCGGCATCGGCCCTGCGGCGCTCAACCTGCGTCTGCTGACCCGGGCGGGGGTCAGCGTCTCCCTTGCCGGCGCCACGGTGGCCCTGGTCCAGGTCTCCCAGCTGGTGACGACGATCGTGCTGCTGGTGCTGCTGACGGTGGTCACGGGAGACGGCGGGCTGTTGCGCGCCCTGCCCTCCACCCCTCTGCTGTGGGCCCTCGTGCTGGTGACGGTCGCCGTGGTCACCGTCCTGGCGGTTCCGCCGCTGCGCGCGTGGACGGTGAAGAAGATCATGCCGCTGTACCGGCAGATCTGGCCGCGTCTGAGCGCCGTCCTCTCGCAGCCGGGCCGGTTGCTGCTGGGGCTGGCCGGGAACGCGGGCATGACCCTGGCCTACGTCTTCGCCCTCGATGCCGCGCTGCGGGCCTTCGGCCAGGAGGTCGCCCTGGTCGACGTGGCCGTCATCTACCTCGTCGGCAACACCGTGGGGGCCGCGGCCCCCACCCCGGGCGGCATCGGTGCCATCGAGCTCGTCCTGACGTCCTCGCTGACCGCGACGGCCGGCATCCCCGCCGGAATCGCGGCGTCCGTCGTCGTGCTGTTCCGCGTGATGACCTACTGGATCAGGATCCCGCTCGGCATGGTCGCGATGCGGGTGCTGCAACGCAAGGGCGACCTCTAGAGACGCCGAAGGGCCCCCACCGTGCGGTGGGGGCCCTTCGGAATATCAGTGGTGCGACTCAGGCCTCGACGAGGCCACGCTTCGCGGCCTTGACCAGGCGGCGCGGGATGCGGACCGTCTGGCCGTCAACGCGCGTCTCGACCAAGGGGGTCTCCGCGGCCTTCCACTGCGAGCGGCGGGCGCGGGTGTTGGAACGAGACATCTTCCGCTTCGGAACAGCCATGATCGTCCTTTCTCGGGTGAAACCTTGCTCCAGCGTAGCGAGCACGGGCCCGGGAGCGGTCATATTTCGATTCATCGTACGGCGGCGCCGAATCGGCGGTCAAGTCAGGCTTTGCGCCCACCCGTGACGGACGGCGCAGCGATGACCTGCGCGCACCGGGCGCGCGGGCGCCGGCGCGGCATGCGTCGGGCCCCGCACCATGAGGTGCGGGGCCCGAACGGATGACTCACTTGGCGGAGACGGCCTTCTTCAGGAGGCTGCCCGCGGAGATCTTCACGCCATAGCCGGCCGGGATCGAGATCTCCTCGCCCGTGCGCGGGTTGCGGCCGGTGCGCGCGGCGCGCTCGACACGCTCGACGGACAGCAGGCCGGTGACCTTGACGGCCTCGCCCTCGCTGAGCGACTCGACGAGCACGTCCTGCAGCGCGGCGACGGCCTTATCGGCGTCAGCCTTGGTCAGACCAGACTTCTCGGCGATCTTCGAGACGAGGTCGGAACGGTTCAGCGACATACGAATCCCTTCATCGGGGTGTACCGCGGGGCAGCGCCCCACGACACGGTGGTGGTATCCAACCCGTCAGACGACGGGACTTGTGCTTCCAGCGTAGGGAATCATCCACGAATTCGCGCGATCCCGCGACTCCCGCATGTTCGGCGTGTTCGCCGCACCCTCGGCCGGTGCGGTGGCGCAGGCCCCGGCGGGTCCGGTTGCGGACCTGGCGGACAGCCAGCAGGCTGGGTTCCAGCAGTCGGAACAGGACGGGATGGGAGGGCCCTGGTGCAGCACGCGCTCATGATCGAGCCGGAGCTCACCGCCATCGCGCCCGCGCGTCGCTGGGCGGCCGAGCGGCTGCGAGCGTCGGGCGTCACGGGTCACACGCTCGACGTACTCGTCCTGCTGGTCAGCGAGGTCGTCACCAACGCGATCGTGCACGCGCGGCCCCCCGTCACACTGCACCTGTCACTGTCATCCGGCACCGTCCGGGTCGAGGTCGGCGACTTTGCCCGTGAGGTCCCGGTCGTGAAGCGACCCTCCCCCAGCGCCGACGGCGGCCGCGGGGTCGCCCTGATCGACACCCTTGCCTCGCGGTGGGGCACGACCCTGCAGCCCGAGTCGGGCGCCCTGAAGTCCGTGTGGTTCGAGATCGCCCTCTGAGCAGGAGCACGCGGGCTGGGATGCTAGATCCATGACCCTTCTCCCTGCCGGGCCCGTCCGCCTCATCGCGTCCGACGTCGACGGGACGCTGCTGACCCGCGACCACCTGATCACCCCTGCCGTCCGCGCCGCCGTGGCGCAGGCGCGCACGGCCGGCGTACCCGTGGTGCTCGCCTCGGCGCGCGGGCCGCTCGCAATGAAGCATCTGCTGGCCGATCTCGGCACGGTGAACGATTGGCCGTTCATCGCATTCCAGGGCGCTCTGGTGGGCCGGTACGATGCGTCGGGTACGTTGCACACCGTGCACGAGACTCGCCTCGATCTCGAGACGGCCCGGGCGATCGTGCGCCGCGCCCTCGCGGCGGACTCGACGGTGAACTGGTACGACACGGAGTCCTGGTTCGTCTCACGCTGGGACCGCTTCGGCGAGTGGGAGGCGCACGCCACGCAGGTGACGGTCACCGGGACGATCGGTGCGGACCAGCTGGACTCGGCGCACGCCCAGGGTCCGCACAAGCTGATGATCCCCCCGGACCCTGCACGCCCGGCACTTGTGCCGGAGCTTGCCGCCGCGCTGCCGCCGGGGGCCGTGCCTCACCTGTCCGGGGAGGGGTACCTGGAGATCACCGCTCCCGGAGCGGACAAGTCCCATGCGCTGGCAGGCCTGTGCGAACAGCTCGGGATCCCCCTCGGGGCCGCGGCGGCCATCGGGGACGGGCCGAACGACATCGGGATGTTCGACCTGGTCGGAACCGCGGTGGCCATGGGCAACGCCTCGCCCGCGGTCCGCTCTCGCGCGGACTTCGTGACGGTCACCAACGAGGAGGACGGGATGGCTGTGGCGGTGCGCGCCGTGCTGGCCGGGCCGCCTGGAAGGCTCGTCCCCGCCTGAGCCGCAGCGGACCGCGGCCCCTCGACGACGGCGGCGCCAGCGACCGCACGACCTTCACCCGCGTGCAGATCCCCGCCAGCGTGCCGGCGGGACCCTTCACAGTCACGTTCAGCGATGGCGAACGGACCGTGACCCGGACGCTGACCGTCGAGCCGCCCGCCCAGGCGAGCGTCACCGTCGCCCCGTCGGCCCAGATCGGGGGAACCCTGCGCGTGACCGGTGCCGGATTCGTGCACCCCGACGGCGAGCAGGGATCGCGGATAGCGATCAAGATCGACGACGGCGCGTACTCCCGACTCGACTCCACCCTGCACCAGAACCGCACGATCTGGTGGATCGCCGAGGCCGACGAGTACGGGAATGTCGACATCGACATGCCCCTGCCCAACGGGCTCACGGAGGACTCCGCGGCCGACGGCACGTCCGGGTCGAGCCCGGCGTTCACTGCCGGCACCTACACGCTGCGGCTCTTGACGGGGTCATTGCTCGCGGGAGACCAGAGCCGAACGGTGCAGTCGGGGCCGTTCACCGTGGCGGCTGGGCAGCCCGACCCGGTGGCCCCCGTCGTGACCGCGCAGCCCGCGGGTGTGTCGGTCGATGCCG
>JBQGOU010000102.1:0-10127 GCA_052086865.1 Cellulomonadaceae bacterium | reverse complement strand
CGCGCTCGTCGTCGCCGATGATCGGCTTGGCCGGGGGGATGAACTGGTTCATGCGGGGCTGACCTCTCTGATCGTGTCGCCGTTCGGACTGCTGAGAAGCTCGTAGCGCGCACCGGAGCGCGGGCAGCGCCACAGCTCGCCGTCGGGCACCAGGGGCACCCCGTCGCGGCCCACCCAGCCGACCTGCCGCGCCGGCACGCCGGCGACGAGGGCGTGTGCGGGCACGTCCCGGGTGACGACGGCGCCGGCGGCCACCGTGGCCCAGGCTCCGATCGTGACGGGGGCGACGCATACGGCGCGTGCGCCGATCGAGGCGCCCTGACCGATCGTGACGCCGACGGGCGTCCAGTCGTGGGCGCTTTTGAGGCTGCCGTCGGGGTTCACGGCGCGCGGGTAGGTGTCGTTGGTGAGCACGACGGCGGGTCCGATGAACACGCCGTCGGCGAGCTCGGCCGGCTCGTACACCAGCGCGTAGTTCTGGATCTTGCAGTGGGCGCCGATCTGGACGCCCGTGCCGACGTAGGCGCCTCGCCCGACGACGCATCCGGGGCCGGTGCGGACCCCCTCCCGGATCTGGGCGAGATGCCAGATCGAGGTGCCCTCGCCCAGCTCGGCATCCTCGGCGACGTCGGCTCCGGGTGCGATGCGCACGCCCATCCACAGCTCCTTCGGGTGTTCCCGCCCGCGACTCCGGGCGGTCCGTGTGCAGCGTATCCCAGCGCTTCGGGCCCGGCGTGGGATCTTGGGCCACCGGTGCGACAATGTGCCTCATGGACCGCCTGATCACCGACGCCTGGCTTGTGGTCCCGCTGTACAACGAGGCCGAGGTGATCGAGGGCGTGGTGCGCGAGGCGCGCACCCGGTTCACCCACGTGGTGTGCGTCGACGACGGCAGCGCGGACGACTCGGCCGCGCGGGCCGAGGCGGCCGGTGCCCGGGTGCTGCGACACGCGGTCAACCGCGGGCAGGGGGCGGCGCTGCAGACCGGCATCACCTACGCCGTCGAGCGCGGCGCGGCGTACGTCATCACCTTCGACGCAGACGGCCAGCACCGGTTGGACGACGCCATCGACATGCTCGAGCGCGCGCGCCGCGAGGACCTCGCGATCGTGTTCGGGTCGCGGTTCCTGGACGACCGCACCCAGGCCGGCTGGTTCAAGCGGATGGTGCTGAAGTTCGCCGCCTGGTTCACCTCCCAGTCCACCGGGCTGCGCCTGACCGACGCGCACAACGGGCTCCGGGTGATCCGCCGCGACGCGGCGGCGCAGGTGCATCTGCGTCAGGACGGGATGGCGCACGCCAGCGAGATCGTGCTGCACCTGGCCAGGACGAAGCTGCCGTGGGCGGAGCACCCCGTGCACGTGCTGTACACCGACTACTCGCGCGGCAAGGGCCAGTCCCTGCTGAACTCCGTGAACATCCTGGTCGATCTCGTCCTCAAGTAGGCTCAGACACAGCCCCTGCGGCTCGCGACGAAGAATGACGGAGGTTCCATGCTGGCGGTTCAGGTCCTGCTGCTGGTCTCCATCGGCGTCATCGCGGTGCTGCTCAACAGGTCCACGGCCGACGCCCGCCACCAGGCCATCCGGCGCCTGCTGCTCGCGGGGTTCGTGGTCGCCGCCGCGCTGTCCGTCATCTTCCCGCAGTGGCTGTCCCACGCCGCCAACCTGCTGGGTGTGGGCCGTGGCACAGATCTCGTCCTGTACGCCCTGGTGATCGCCTTCCTCGGCTACATCGCGTCCAACCACCGCCGCACCTCCCGGCTGAGCGCCCAGATCACCGCGCTGACGCGTGAGCTCACGCTGGCCGAGGCCCGCTACGAGGACGGCCCCGCAGGCGGCGACGAGCCCGGCGGCCGCGGCCGCGCACCACGCCCCGCACAGCCCTGAGGGCCCTGAGGGCCCTGAGGGCCCTGGGTGGTCCGTCTCCACAGATCCTCCACCCGCCCGCCGCGCGCTTCGCGCCATGCCCGCCCAGGTGTTCCCTAGGATTCATCGGGTGACCAGCACATCCGCGCGCCATTCCCCTGCCGGCGCGACCCTGCCACGCCACGCCTCCCATCTCCGCCGGGTCAGCGTGCTGCGCGCGGTGTCGTTGACGCTTGTGGGCGCGCTGACGTTCGTCACGGTCGGGCTGGCCTCGGCCGCCACTCGGCTGCAGGGCAACATCGACAAGGTCGAGATCACCGGACTGCTCGGCACCGACCGGCCCACGCCCAAGGCGAAGGACCCGGACGACCCCAACTCCGGGCATGCGATGAACATCGTGCTACTCGGCTCGGACGACCGCGGGGACGGCGAGGTCGTCGGCGACGGAGTCGAGGGCATGCGCTCGGACACCACCATCGTGCTGCACATCTCCGCGGACCGGTCCCGCGTCGAGCTCGTCTCGATTCCTCGCGACTCCATGGTCGACATCCCCTCGTGCACCATGACGGACGGCTCCGAGACCGCCGCGCGGTACGGCATGTTCAACTCCGCCTTCGCCACCGGTTGGGACAACGGCCAGGACCTCGCGTCCGCGGCGGGCTGCACGGTCAAGACCATCGAGTCGCTGACGGGCGTGTACATCGACGGCTACTTCATCGTCGACTTCGCCGGCTTCGAGACGATGGTCAACGCCCTCGGCGGCGTGACCATGTGCATCCCCGAGGACGTCGACGCCCCCAAGGCAGACAACCTGGTCCTGACGGCCGGCGTCCAGACGCTGGACGGCACGCAGGCGCTGTCCTACGCCCGCGCCCGCACCGGCACGGGGCTGGGCGACGGGTCGGACACCACGAGGATCGGCCGCCAGCAGGAGATGCTGTCCGCCATGGTGCGCGAGGTCTTCGAGCAGAACCTGCTCACGGACCTGCCCGCGCTGTACCAGTTCGTCGACGCCGCCACGAAGTCGCTGACCGCGAACCCCGAGCTCGCCTCCGCCACCAGCCTGTCCGGGCTGGCCTTCTCGATGCGCGGCGTGCGCAGCAACAACATCACGTTCCTCACCATCCCGTGGGCGCACCCGGCCAACAAGAACCGCGTCGTGTGGACCTCCGAGGCGGCGCAGATCTGGGCGAACATCGCGGACGACGTCCCTGCCGTGACGGTGGCGGAGCCGGAGCCGACCACCGAGCCCACCGCGGCCGCCACCGGCGAGGAGACCACGGAGCAGCCGGACGACGGCACCGCCGCCGAACCGACCCCGACGGAGACCAAGCAGGCCGGGCGGGAGCCGTTCACCCCGGACGACACGACATCGGTGTGCGGGTGAGGTCATGACGTCGGACGACAAGCGCACCGGCAACAGCGACGGCCTGCCGCCGAGCTTCACGCCGCAGGGCGGTTCGCATCGCCCGGCGTCCCAGGACGGTGCCGTCCCCGTCGGCGGCTCCGGATCCCCTGCCGCACCGCGCCCGCCGCGCAACGCGCCGCACACTCCGCGCGAGCCGCGCGTGCCGCGCCAGGGGTCTGGCCAGGGGTCTGGCCAGGGATCGAGACCTGACCAGGCGGCGGGATCGGCCGGCCGCCAGGGACCGCAGCGCCGCTCGTCGGTGTCCACACCCAACCAGGCACCCCGCCAGCCCGGCACGCCCCAGCCCGCGGTTCCGCGGCGCCCCGTCGGCGGCCAGCGCCCCGGCGCTCAAGGTGCCGGCGGCCAGGGCGCAGGCGGCCAGGGCAGCGCTCCACCCCCCGCCTACCCGCCCGCAGGTGCCGCCGCGGCGGGCAACCGATCCTCGGCGAGCGCCGGCTCGTCCAGCGCCCGTCCCGCCGCAGGCGCCCGTCCCGCCGCGGGCAGCCCGGTGCCGCACCGGGTCCAGAGCCGGCCCGCAACCGCCGTCGGGCCCGGTCAGGCACGGCAGGTCCGGCCAGGCACCACGCCTCGCGCCGGCGCCGCCGGTGCGGGTGCGGGTGCGGGGCGACGCCCCCACTACCGACGCCGACGGGTCCTGCTCGGCCTTACCCTGCTGCTCGTGCTGTTCCTCGCCTGGCCCATCGGCCTGCTGGTGTGGGCGAACGGCAAGATCCAGCACGTGGACGCGCTCTCCGGCGCCGCGGACACCCCGGGCGCGACGTATCTGCTGGCCGGGTCGGACTCCCGCGAGGACGGGGCGATCGCCGAGGACGGGACGGTGGGATCGCGCACGGACACGATCATGCTGCTGCATGTGCCGTCCTCGGGCCCGACCTCGCTGATCAGCCTGCCGCGCGACACCTATATCGAGATTCCGGGCGTTGGCCCCGGCAAGCTCAACGCCGCCTATGCGTACGGCGGCGCCCCGCTGCTGGTCCAGACGGTGGAACAGCTCTCCGGCATGACGGTGGACCACTTCGTCGAGGTGGGCCTTGGCGGCGTGGAGACCATCGTGAACGCCGTCGGCGGAGTGGAGCTGTGCCTGGACTACGACGTGAACGACGAGAAGTCCCAGCTGCAGTGGACTGCCGGATGCCACGAGACGGACGGCACGACCGCGCTCGCCTTCGTGCGGATGCGCTACTCCGACCCGCTCGGTGACCTGGGCCGGGCAGACCGCCAACGTCAGCTGATCGGCAAGGTCGTCAAGGCGGCCGCCTCCCCCGCCACCTTCATCAACCCCAAGCGCCAGATCGACTTGATCGACGCGGGCGTCGGATCGCTGGAAGTGGACGAGGACACCGGGATCATCGACCTCGCCAAGCTCGCGCTCGCGTTCCGCAGCGCCTCCGGGCCGGACGGCGTGACCGGCACCCCGCCGATCGCCAACCCCGACTACCGCCCAGGCGGCGTGGGCTCCTCGATTCTGCTGGACGACTCCGCGCCCGCGTTCTTCGAGGGCGTCATGAACGGCACCCTTACCCCCGGGGTGTACCCGCAGGGCTGAGCCGACGCCCGCGTCAATCAGGGCTGAGCCGGCGCCCGCATCGGGCAGGCAGGCTCAGCCGTCCGCGCGCTGCGCCCGGCTCGCCCGCAGGGCCGCGCCCTTGGCACGGGCCTGCGCCCCCAGATCCTCCTGGAACGCACGCATCCGCTCGCGCAGCTCGAGCGAGTCGGAGTCCGTTCCCGAGGCGAGCACCCGCACCGCAAGCAGCCCGGCGTTGCGCGCCCCGCCGATCGACACGGTCGCCACCGGAACGCCTGCGGGCATCTGCACGATCGAGAGCAACGAGTCCATTCCGTCCAGGTGCTTCAGCGGCACCGGAACCCCGATCACCGGCAGCTCCGTGACGGCGGCCAGCATCCCCGGCAGATGCGCCGCGCCACCGGCGCCGGCGATGATGGCGCGCAGCCCGCGGCCCGCCGCCGCGCGTCCGTACTCGATCATCTCCACGGGCATCCGGTGCGCGGAGACCACGTCGACCTCGACGTCCACATCGAACTCCGCCAGCGCCTCGGCGGCCGCCTGCATCACGGGCCAGTCGGAGTCCGACCCCATGACGATTCCGACGAGCGGTGCTCCCATGTCTGCCTCCCTCATGCGCCGGCCCGGTAGCCGGCCCGTCATTGTCGCGCGTCCGTGCCGGCGCGGCCTACTGCCCGCGCAGGGTAGCCGCGGCCGCGCGTGCGCGGCGACGTACCTGCTCCAGATCCTCGCCCGAGACGTTAACGTGCCCGAGCTTGCGGCCCGGCCGGATGCCCTTGCCGTACAGGTTGACGCGGACTCCCGGATCCGCGCCCAGCACGGCCGGCAGCGCGTCGGTAAGCTCGTCCAGCGTCGAGCCGAGCACATTCGCCATCACGGTCCACGGCGCACGCGGCGCGGTGTCCCCGAGCGGCAGGTCGAGCACGGCCCGCAGATGCTGCTCGAACTGGCTGGTCACAGCGCCGTCAATGGTCCAGTGCCCGGAGTTGTGCGGGCGCATCGCGAGCTCGTTGACCAGCACACCCCCCGCCACCTCGAACATCTCGACGGCAAGCACGCCGGTCACGCCCAGCCCCTCGGCGATACGCAGCGCGATGCCCTGCGCCTCCTGAGCAAGCGTCTCGTCGAGCCCGGGCGCCGGGGCGATCACCTCGGAGCACACCCCGTTGACCTGGACGGACTCGACCACCGGATAGGCACGCACCTCACCGGACGGGCGCCGGGCGGCGACGACGGCGAGCTCGCGGACGAACGGGACCTTCTCCTCGACCAGCAGCGCGGGACCGCCGTCCGCGGCCTGGGCGAGCCAGTCCGCTGCCTGGGCGGCATCGGTGACGATCCGCACGCCCTTGCCGTCGTACCCGCCGCGGGACGTCTTGAGCACAGCCTCGGCCTGCCCGGCCTGCCCCGGATCTGCCGCCAGAAACTCGGCGAGAGCGGTGGCGCCGTCGGCGGGATCGGTGGGCAGCGCGGCCCAGCGGGGACACGGCACCCCCAACGCGGTGAGTCGCTCGCGCATGACGATCTTGTCCTGCGCGGCGCTCAGCGCATGCGATCCGGGACGCACCGGGGTGCCGGCCGCCGTCAGCTCGGTCAGCAGCCTGCCGGGCACATGCTCGTGCTCGAAGGTCAGCACGTCCGCGGGGACCCGGCCGGCGGCGGTGCGCAGCCCGTCCGGGCTCGTGCCCGCCACCAGGGCGCGGACCGCTACGGCGTCCTGCGCTTCGCCCACGGGCGCGTCGGCGATCACCTGGGCCGCCGAGGAGTCGGGCGCCTCGACGAGGGCCCGCAGGTGGATGCCGAGCTCGCCTGCCGCTGGGGCCATCATCCGGGCAAGCTGTCCGCCGCCCACGACTGCTACCACTGGTGCGCTCACGGGCACCCACCCTACGTGCCGGGCGCCGCTCGCCCCACCCGGTCTCACCCCGCGCGGTGGGGCCCGGCCGTGTGCCCGCACCCGCCCGGCCGTATCCCCGCACCCGTCCGGCCGCGTGGCCGTTCCGAGGCGGCACCGACGCGGCAAGGGGGCGGCCCGGGAGATACGCTCGGATCGTGACTCCCTTGCCGCCCGATGCGCGCCGCGCTCCCTGGTGGACCCGGTCGGCGCTCGTGGTCCGGCTCTTCGAGCTGGTCCGCTTCGGATCGGTGGGCGCCGTGGCCTTCGTCGTCGACGTCGGCCTGATGAACCTGCTGCGGTTCGGACCCGGAGAGCTGCTGGGGCACAAGCCGCTGACGGCGAAGATCATCTCGGTGGCGGTCGCCACCCTGGTGGCCTGGGTCGGCAACCGGTACTGGACGTTTGCGAGCCGCCGCACCGAGAACAAGGTGCGCGAGCTGCTCGGCTTCGTCGTGGTGAACGTCGGCGGGATGGGCATCGCCGTCGGCTGCCTGTGGTTCTCCCACTACGTGCTGGGCTTCACCTCACCGCTTGCGGACAACGTGTCCGCCAACGGCGTCGGCCTGGTGCTCGGGATGGTCTTCCGCTACTTCGCCTACCGGCAGCTTGTGTTTACGAGTGCGGCTCCGCCGTCCGCGCCCGTCACGGAGCCCGCGCCGGGCCTACGTCATTGAGTCGCTGAGCGACTCACTGACGTAGGAGCGGGCGCATCGGCACCTTGACCCGCGGTCCGCGGAGCCGAAAAACGCCTCAGACCTGCGGCAACACGTCTGCGGGCCAGGGCTGGGGCTCGCGGGTGTCGGTGGCGAGCAGGCCGGCGGTCCAGTCGTCCTTGCGGCCGTCCCGGTGGTGCGCACCGAGCCTGGCCGTGCCCTCGAAGCGGAAGCCGAGGCGGCGTGCAACAGCGGCCGACGCCGCGTTGCCCGCGTAGGCGTTCCAGCCCAGGCGGAGCAGCCCGAGCCCGCCGGGGGCGGGACGGAAGGCGAAGTCCACCACGGCGCGGCCGGCCTCGGTGAGCAGACCGCGGCCTCGAGCCTCGGGGGCCATCCAGTAGCCGATGACGGCGGCTCCGACAGCGATTGCGTCGACGCCGATGACCCCGCTGATCCGGCCGGCGTGCTCCAGCGCCCAGGTGCACCTGGTGCCCGAGGCCCAGCCGACGTCGACGTAGTCGGTGACGTACCCGACGGCGTGCTCACGGGAGTAGGGCACGGGCAGCGGCACCCAGTGCTGGGTGCGGGGGTCCTGACAGGCGCGGGTGATCGCGTCCACGTCCGCCAGGGCCGGGACGCGCAGGACGAGACGGTCGGTGCGAATGACGACGGGTTCCACCTGCGAGACGCTAGCAGTCCACTCAGGCGGGCGGACGCCTGCGCCGGCCCCAGCCGCTCGAGACGACCGAGCCGGCCGGGATCACCACGGACGGGTCGAGTGCCCGCGGCACCCCCGCGAGGAACAGCGCGAAGACCGGGGGGCGGCGCTGGGCGAGCTCGAGCCTGCCGCCGTCGGCCGCCGCCAGGTCCCGGGCGAGCGCGAGGCCGAGGCCCGTGCCGGCACCGGAGGTGACCTCGCGCTCGAAGATGCGCGGGGCGAGGTCGTCCGGAACACCAGGGCCCTCGTCGGAGACCTCGATGACGACGGCGCCGCTGGTCCCGCTCGCGCGCGAGCGCACCGTCGTCGTCCCGTCACCGTGCTTGAGCGAGTTCTCGATGAGCGTCGCCAACACCTGGGCGAGGCCGCCGGGCGTCGCGAGGACGTAGGTCTTGGGGTCCACGTCGATCACCAGCTCGCGGCCCGCCGCGTCGAAGGTGGGCTCCCACTCCTCCTCCTGCTGGCTGACCACGTCTCGCAGGCGCACCGCCTCGTTCGTTCCGCCGATGGCCCGGCGGGACCTGCTGAGCAGGTCGTCCACGACGGCGACCAGCCGCTCGATCTGCTCGAGGGACACGCGCGCCTCCTCCTGGACCTCCGCGTTGTCCCCTGCTGCCAGCGCCATCTCCTCGATGCGCATGGTCAGCGCGGTCAGCGGGGTGCGCAGCTGGTGCGAGGCGTCCGAGGCGAACTGCCGCTCGATTGCGAGCCGCTGGGCCATGCGGTCCGAGCTGCGCCCCAGCTCCGCGGCCACCAGGTCGATCTCCTCGACCCCCGACGGCTCGAGCCGCGGGCGCACCTGCCCGGAGCCGAGCTGCTCGGCGGACGCGGCCAGGTACAGCAGGGGCGCGGAGAGCCGGTTGGCCTGCCAGATGGCGACGGCGATTCCGGCGCCCACCGCGATGACCGCGGCAACCACCACCAGGGCGACCACCTGCGCGCTGCGCAGCAGCACCTCCCAGTAGGAGACCTGCACGTAGATCATCGTGTTGCTCGGCGAAAGCGCGGCGACCTCCTCGACGCGGCCCTCGATCGCCTCGCCCGCGCTGATCCGGTCCCCGGTCGCGCTGACCACCTCGATGTAGGCGCGCAGTCGGGTGTTCTCGCCGACGTAGCCCTCGAGCATGTCCGCCGTGATCGCGTCCCCGCGGGCAAGCCGGCTCTCTACCCCGCGCGAGATGTTCTGTGCACGGATCTGCAGCTCACGCAGGTCGTTGGACTTGACGAGCTGTGCGCCGAGGAAGGCCAGCGGAAACCCGAGCAGCAGCACGGCGACGGCGACCGCGGAGACGGTCGCGACGAGGATCCTGCGGCGCACGTCAGGTCAGCAGACGTCAGGACTGACCGGTTTCGAACCGGAAGCCCAGACCACGTACGGTCGAGACGTAGCGCGGCGAGTTGGCGTCGTCGCCCAGCTTCCGGCGCAGCCAGGACACGTGCATGTCGAGGGTCTTGGTCGACCCCACCAGCTCCGAGCCCCAGACCTCGCGCATCAGCGTGTCACGCACCACAACGCTGCCCGCGTTGGCGACGAGCACCCGCAGCAGCTCGAACTCCTTGGTGGTCAGGTGCAGCTCACGCTCGCCCTGGAAGGCGCGGTGGGCGGCGACGTCGACGCGCACGTCCTGCGCCCGCAGCTCCTCCTCGCCGTCCACGTCACCGTGGGTGCGGCGCAGCAGCGCCCGGACCCGGGCCAGCAGCTCGGCCAGCCGGAAGGGCTTGGTCACGTAGTCGTCCGCGCCGGCGTCCAGCCCGACGACCAGGTCGACCTCATCGGCGCGCGCGGTCAGCACGAGCACCGGGGTGGTCATTCCCTGGCTCCGGATCGCCCGGGCGACGTCGAGGCCGTCCATGTCCGGCAGGCCCAGGTCGAGCACGACGAGATCGGCGCTCGGAGCGCTGTCGATCGCCCCCTGACCGGTTCCCTGCACCACGACGTTGTAGCCCTCACGGGTCAGTGCCCGCGCCAAAGGCTCGGCAATGGCCGGGTCGTCCTCAGCCAACAACACTTGGGTCATTTCTCCATGCTAGGTCATG
>JBQGOU010000101.1:0-10153 GCA_052086865.1 Cellulomonadaceae bacterium | reverse complement strand
CGCAGACGGTGGCCGCCGCGGTCGAGGGCGTCGACCAGGTGCTGCTGATCTCGGGCAGCGAGGTGGGCAGACGCGTGGCCCAGCACCAGACCGTGATCGACGCCGCTGCGCGGGCTGGGGTGCGTCAGCTCGCCTACACGAGCCTCACTCGCGCCGACACCAGCACGTTGCCGCTGGCGCCCGAGCACCTCGCCACCGAGCGCGCGATCGCCGCCGCGGGTCTGCCCGCCACCATCCTGCGTAACGACTGGTACGCCGAGAACTACCTACCGGACCTGCAGGGGGCCCGCGCCGCCGGTGAGATCGTCGCAGGCGCGGGTGACGGGCGCGTCGCCGCCGCGGCGCGAGCCGACTACGCGGACGCGGCCGCCGTCGTCCTGCTCGACCCGGTGCACACCGGCCAGGTCTACGAGCTGGCCGGCGATGCGGCGCTGAGCTATGACGAGATCGCGGCCGCGATCGGGTCCGTGATCGGCCGCGAGGTCACCTACCGGCGTCTGAACCACGACGAGCAGGTCGCCGCGCTCGAGGCCTCCGGGCTCGACGAGGCCACCGCCGGATTCGTGGCCGGCCTGGACGCTGGCATCGCCGCAGGCGACCTCGACTCCGACGATCACACCCTGGCCCGTCTCATCGGTCGCCCGACGACGCCGCTCGTGGAGGCCCTGCGCGCTGCCGACTGAGCGCGGCGGCGAGAATGAGCGGAGCTGACTAATGATTATCACGCCGATAATCTCTTATCACCTCGCGACGGTCGAATCGTCCGGTGCGGGCGCGGCGAGCAGCGGCACCGGGTCGTAGCGCCGTCCGGGCACATCGTGTGCCCGTCCTGCAAGGAGGCAGCATGTCCACGCCTGCACTGATCGGCGTCCTGGTGGCAGCAATCGCGCTCATCGTCGTACTGATCGTCAAGGTCAAACTCCATCCCGCCATCGTCCTGACGATCGCCGCGTTCGACGTGGGAATCGTCACCGGAACCCCACTCGACGAGATCGCGCCCACCATTGAGACCGGCGTGGGTGGCACGCTCGGTTTTCTCGCGCTGATCATCGGCCTCGGCTCGGTCCTCGGGAAGATGCTTGAGACGTCCGGCGGGGCCGAACAGATCGCGGGCACACTGCTACGGGCTCTGGGCCGAGAGCGTGCCACGTGGGTGATGATGCTCATCGGCTTCATCGCCGGGATACCCGTCTTCGTCGAGGTTGGTTTCGTTCTGCTGGTCCCGCTCGTCTTCGTCATCGCCAAGGAGGCGAGGATCAGCGCGGTAAAGGTGGGTATCCCGCTGGCGGTGTCCCTGATGGTCGTGCACTGCATCGTCGCGCCGCACCCGGCGGCCACCGCCATTGCGGGCATGCTGGGTGCCGACGTCGGCAAGGTCATCGTCTTCGGGCTGCTCATCGGCCTGCCGTGTGCCGCCGTGGGCGGGCCGCTCTTCGCTCGCTTCGGCATGCGGTCCTTCAGCTACGACCACACTCTTGTCCCCGTAGGCGTCGCGCGCTCGGGCGGCGGACCGGCGACGAGCACCGAGGCAACATCCGAAGGTGTCGGTGCCACCCGGGACCTGCCCTCGTTCGGTCTGACGCTGTTCACGATCCTGCTGCCGCTGCTGATCATGGTCGGGCGCACGGTGATCGCGCAGGTGCTCCCAGAGGGAAGCGCCGCGTTGCCCGTCGTCGAGCTCGTCGGTCACCCGATCACCGCACTGCTGATCTCTGTGCTGTTCGCCTAGTGGGCACTGGGTCTGCGTCGCGGCATGACGATGAGCGCCCTGCTCTCGGTGACCGACGGCAGTTTCGGTCCGATCGCCGGAATCCTGCTGATCATCGGAGCGGGCGGGGCGTTCAACGAGGTGCTCATCGCGAGTGGCATCGGCGGGGGCATCGCCGACGCGCTGTCCGGCCTGCCGGTCAGCCCGGTCATCCTGGCTTGGCTGATCGCGCTTGTCCTGCACTTCTCCGTCGGCTCCGCAACGGTGGCCATGATCAGCGCCGCCGGCATCGTTCTGCCGATGATGTCCGCCTACCCCGGTCTGAGCCCAGAAGTCATGGCGATTGCCATCGGCGCCGGAGCGATCGGCCTGACACAGGTCACCGACAGCTTGTTCTGGCTCGTCAAGGAGTACCTCGGCATGACGGTGCAGCAGACTCTGCGCACCCTGACGCTCGCCACCACGAGCGCCTCCGTCGTTGGCCTCGGTGGCGCGCTCGTCCTGACCGTTGTTCTGTGAACCACCGTCATCTGTGAAGAAGGAGAGCACCGACATGTCTGACATCCACGGCCGCACCCTGGAGGAGTGGACGGATCAGCTTCCGTTGATTGGCGACCTGACCTCGCTGCGCGAGACGCAGTGGTTCAACCCTGGGCTGCAGCCCGTCGCGCAGGCCCTGTCCGACGTCGGTCTGACCCGGGCCGACATCGAGGACGCGGCGGCCCGGCTGAAGCGGTTCGCCCCCTACTTCGCACTCGTCTTCCCCGAGACGCGGCACACCGGCGGAATCCTTGAGTCGCCCCTGGTCGCAACACCGGACCTGCATGCCGCGCTCGCCCGCGAGGCGGGCGAGGAGCTGCCGGGGGACCTGTGGCTCAAGCTGGACAGCGAACTGCCGGTCTCGGGGTCCATCAAGGCTCGCGGCGGCATCTACGAGGTGCTCAAGCACGCCGAGGACCTCGCCGTCGGTGCCGGTCTGCTCTCGCTCGATGACGACTATGCGATCCTCGCCGAGCCGCGATTCACCGAGTTCTTCGGGCAGCACACCGTGGCCGTCGGCTCCACCGGAAACCTCGGGCTGTCGATCGGCATCATGAGCGCCCGCCTCGGCTTCGCAGCGTCCGTGCACATGTCTGCGGACGCGCGTCAGTGGAAGAAGGACACGCTGCGCAGCCACGGCGTGAGCGTGTTCGAGTACGAGTCCGACTACTCCGAGGCGGTGCGGATGGGGCGCGCCGAGGCGGCGGGCGATCCGACCTGCTACTTCGTCGACGACGAGAACTCCCGCAGCCTGTTCCTCGGGTACGCCGTCGCTGCGCACCGGCTCGCCGGTCAGCTGCAGGCGTTCGACGTCCCGGTGGACGCCGAGCACCCGCTGTTCGTCTACCTGCCCTGCGGCGTGGGCGGGGGACCGGGTGGAGTGGCGTTCGGGCTCAAGGTCGAGTTCGGGGACAACGTGCATGCCGTGTTCGCGGAGCCTACGCACAGCCCGTCGATGTTCCTGGGGGTCTACACGGGCCTGCACGACGCCACGTCGGTCCAGGACTTCGGCATCGACAACGTCACGGCCGCGGACGGTCTGGCCTGCGGTCGCCCGTCGGGGTTCGTGGGCACTGCGATGCAGCACCTGATCGACGGGTTCGTCACGGTCAGCGATGACAACCTCTACCGGCGTCTTGCGCTGCTGCACGACACCGAGGGGATCGACATCGAGCCGTCCTCGACCGCTGGCCTGGCCGGGCTGCAGCGTGTCGTCGAGGCCGAGGAGTACCGGACGCGGCTCGGGCTGAGCGATGCCCGGCTCGCGAACGCCACCCACATCGCCTGGGCAACGGGCGGCAGCATGGTGCCACCGGAGGAGATGGCCTCCTATGTCGCCAAGGGCGACGGCTTGCTGCCGTGAGCAGGGGGACGGTGCCCGAGCCCGGGGACCGCGACTATGTGGCGAGCTATGCGCCGCTGGTGCGGTTCCTCGGCGAGGTGGTCGGGCAGAACAGCGAGGTCGTCCTCCACGACCTGTCAGACGTGGACGCCTCTGTGATCGCGATAGCGAACGGCCACGTCTCGAATCGGGGCATCGGTTCCCCGGCCACCGACTTCGCGTTGCGGGTTCTCGAGGAAGACCTGCACGCGGGCGAGGAGTTCGCGCTGCGCTACCAGGGCAGGGTGCCGGGGACCACCCGGGTGCTGAGCTCCTCGACATTCTTCATCCGGCGCGGGACCCGGCTTGTCGGGATGCTGTGCATCAACACCGATGAGTCGCTGCTGCGTCAGCTCGAGGCGCTCGTGTCCACAATCAGCGGCACGTACCTCCAACCGGTGACCGCGGCGGGGGGCGAGGAGGTGCCCGAGAACCTGGTGGCCTCAATCCAGGACGTGGCGCGTGAGGCGATGCTGGAGGTGGCAACCGAGACAAGCACACCGGCCGGCCAGTTCCAGGCAGCGCAGCGGATCGATGTGGTACGCCGTCTCCACGAGCGGGGCTTCTTCCACTTCAAGGGCGCCGTGCAGCAGATCAGCGTCGACCTTCAGGTGTCCGAGCCCACGGCGTATCGGTACCTGCAGGTGGTTAAGGGGGAGAAGGGCGAGCAGACACCTCCGAGCGCGGGAGCTCGACGTGTCTGAGCCCGGATCCGGGCGACCGGCGAGCTGTTCTCGCTTCCCGCCCTGGCCGGCGTGGGCACCACGCTGACGATCATCGCCACCGAGGAGAGCGGGCCCGAGGGCGCCGCCACAACCGGCTGCCCCGGACCGGAGCCGGGCAGCAGTAGCCGATCCTCGGTACCGTGGAACGTCCATCGACAAAGCGTTCACACGGGGGTTGACATGTCCTTTCAGGCCTACCTCGACAGGATCGAGGACATCACCGGGCTCACCCCCCGGCAGCTGCTCGACGTCGCCTCGCAGCGCGGGTTCGACGACCCGTCGGCGAAGGCCGGTGCGATCCTCGCGTGGCTCAAGGAGGACTACGGGCTGGGGCGCGGGCACGGCATGGCCCTGGTGCACGTGATCCGTAACGGTCCGACGACCGACGCGAAGCATGTGGGCAGCACGGGCTCGCACCGGGACGAGTCCGCCACGCTGTGGCTGGACGGCAAGGACACCAAGCCGTCGTGAGCGCCGCGGCCCCGGTAGGGTTCCGGGGAGCGTCCCCGCACGGGGAGACAGCCGACCGGGCGAGGGAGACGACATGTCGTGGGGCAAGCTGGTGGTCTTCCTGGGGATGATGGGTCTGCTGGGATTCCTCTACTTCTCACCGCCCCGCATCACCGTCGCCTACGACGCCGACCCCGTGGGCTGTCGGCCCATCGGGTGGGGCTCGACCGGGAGCCCCCAGATGGACAGCCCTCTGCTGGGGAGCACGGCCGCGGTGACCACCTATGTTGAGACCACCTACGTGGCCCGGGACGCCGCGGAGCTCCGCGAGCGCAGGGCGGAGGCCGAGGCGAGCCTCGCCGCGGCGTGTGACGATGCGCGTTCCGGGCGCCAGACGCAGTTCTTCGCCGTCATCGCGGCCGGGCTCGCGCTGCTGGTGCTCGGGATCCCGCGCGGCGGCGCGCCGCTCATCTCGCACCAGCCTGCTGATCGTGCGTCGAGCGACGCTGCGCCGGCGGACGCCGCGGAGCCCGATGCGGGCAAAGAGCAGGACGAGTCCCGCGGGCTCTGGCTGGACCGCAAGGACACCGCACCGCCGGCGTGAGCGCGCGGGCCTGGGGCCCGGGCTCCGGAGCTACGGCAGCGTGAGGATCTGCGGGCCGTCCTCGGTGATCGCGACCGTGTGCTCGCTGTGCGCGGTCCGGCACCCGGTGGCGCTGCGCAGGGTCCACCCGTCGGAGTCGGTGACGAGGCGATCGGTGTCCGCCATGACCCACGGCTCGATTGCGAGCAGCAGCCCGGGGCGTAGCCGGTAGCCGCGGCCGGGGCGCCCGTCGTTGATGATGTGCGGGTCCTGGTGCATGGTCGATCCGACTCCGTGGCCGCCGAACTCGGTGTTGACCCGGTATCCGGCCCCGGTCAGCACCGTACCGATGGCGTGCGAGATGTCGCCCACCCGGGCCTGCGGGGTGGCCGCCGCGATTCCCGCGGCCAGCGCCCGCTGGGTGGCATCGATCAGCGCCAGGTCCTGCGGGGCCGGGGAGTCGCCGACGACGAAGCTGATGGCGGAGTCGGCCACCACGCCGTGCAGAGAGACGGCGAGGTCGAGGGACAGCAGGTCGCCGTCGGCGAGGACGTAGTCGTGGGGAAGGCCGTGCAGCACCGCGTCGTTGACCGAGGTGCAGATGTAGTGACCGAACGGCCCGCGGCCGAACGACGGCGCGTAGTCGACGTAGCAGGACTGGGCGCCGGCCTCGAGGATCATGGCCTTCGCCCACCGGTCGATGTCCAGGAGGTTCACCCCGGCAGCGCTGCGTGTCTTCAGCGCCTGCAGGATGCGGGCGACCAGTGCGCCGGTGTCCTTGGCGCGGTCCAGCTCGGTGGGGTTCAGAATCTCGATCATGCAGCGTCCTTCGTGTGCGTGTCGCGGGTGTGGCACCAGTATCCCGCCTGGGCAGGGCGCTCGGCGCCGGGTGCCGGGTGTCTGCGACCAGGATCCTGGATCTTGCACGAGGCCATGCACCCGGTGTGACGAATGAGCGGAGTCATCCGCAGAAAAGCAGAGCGTTCGCGACTTCGCGTCGTTGTTATCGTCGCGGCAGGCCGCTGGACAGTGCAGTTCCGGGCCACACATCCAACGACGGAGTGAGGACTTTCGCGATGAAGAAGTCGAGAATCACGCTGCTGGGGGCTGCCGTCACTATGACGCTTGCAGTCTCAGCGTGCAGCACGACCAGCCCTGCGGCCGGCGGAGGCGAAGGCGCAGCCGGCAGCGACGCAGGCGACGACATCACCATCGGCATTACGGTGGCGGATCTGACCAACCAGTACTACGTCTCCGTCACCGACGGAATGAAAGAGACGTGCCAGGAACTTGGCTGCACCGTCGAGATTCACGACGGTAAGCAGGACACGCTGAGCCAGATCTCGGCTGTCGAGAACTTCATCACCAAGGGTGTCGATGTCGTCGTCGTCGCCGCCAATGCCGACAACGCGCTCGACGCGGCAGCGAAACAGGCCAAAGCGGCTGGGATCGCCGTGGTGGCGCTCGCGCAGCAGACCGGCAACGTCGATGCGTTCATCCGGCTGAGCGAGGTTGAGGCAGGAGAGACCAGCGGCAAGATCGCTGCGGAATGGATCGCCGCGAACCTGGACGACCCTTCGGAGGCGAAGGTCCTGGTGGTCGGGGACAAGACCGTGTCCAACACGGCGCAGCGCATTGAGGGCATCAAGAAGGGTGTTCTTGAGGGCGCTCCCGGCGCCGTCATCGTTGCCGAGGCCCCGGCGAACTCGACCGAGTCCGCGATCTCCGCCACGGAGAACGCGCTGACCGCGAACCCCGGAATCAACGTGGTGCTCGGAAACAATGACGACACGGCGCTTGGCGCCTATGAAGCCATGGTGGCCGCAGGAAAGCAACCGGGTGAGGCCGGTGTCATCGGCTTCGACGCTACGCCCGAGGCGATCAAGAAGATCCTCGAAGGAGGTGTCTTCGTCGGCACGGTCTCTATCGACGCGGTCAAGCAGGGCAAGCTCGTCGTCGACACCGCCTACGAGGTGCTCGAGAAGGGTGAGATCGGGGACATCTACGTCCCGTTCGACCCAGTCACGGCGGCGAACGCAGCCGACTACGCCGACTAGGCGCCGCTGTCGCGGCACAGACACCCACGAGCGGAACAGGCGAGTTGTGGTGGCGGGGCGCGGACGCTCCGCCACCACAGCCTTGGAAGGACAGTGCACCGTGGCAGAACCAGTCCTCGAGATGCGTCATGTGACGAAGGTCTATCCCGGAGTCGTCGCTCTCAATGACGTGTCGATGGAGTTTCGACCCGGAGAGGTCCACGCGATTGTGGGCGAGAACGGGGCGGGCAAGTCGACGTTTATCAAGACCATCACCGGCGCGATCGCTCCGTCGCGTGGGGAACTCGTGGTCGACGGGCAGGTGGTCCGCGACAACTCGCCCCAGCGGTCCTTGGGCCTTGGCATCGCAGCGATCTATCAGGAGTTCTCCCTCATTCCGTTCCTCTCTGTTGCGGAGAACATCTTCTTCGGCCGGATGCCGCGGCGCGGGGTGATGATCGACCGGGCAGCCATGATCCGCATGTCGCGGGAGGTGCTGGCAGAGCTCGGAGTCGAAATTGATCCCAGGACTCTGATCAAGGACCTCTCGGTGGGCTACCAACAGCTGGTGGAGATCGCACGGGCCATCTCGCGCGATGCCCGTGTGCTGATCATGGACGAGCCGTCTGCTCCGTTGACCGAGTCGGAGATGGTCCACCTCTACCGGATCGTCGAGACCTTGCGTAGTCGCGGAGTCGCGATCATCTATATCTCGCACCGGATGGAGGAGATCTTCCGCATCTGTGATGTGGTGTCGGTGCTGCGAGACGGCTGCCACGTGACGACCCTGCCGGTGGCTGACGCCGACGAGGACGAACTGATCAGGCTGATGGTCGATCGGGCCGTCTCGCGGCTCTATCCCGGTTCGACCGCCGAGCCAGGACGGGTCGTGCTGGAGGCTCGTGGGCTGACGACCGGCTTCCTCAAAGACGTGAGCCTCACGGTCCGCGCAGGGGAGATCGTCGGCATTGCCGGCCTGGTAGGCGCAGGGCGCACAGAGCTTGCGCGGGCTGTCTTCGGCGCCGACAAGCGATCCGCGGGCGAAGTCGTCGTTGACGGTGTCGAGTGTCATATCAGCAGTCCGGAGCAGGCCGTCGCCTGCGGCATCGGGCTCATCCCGGAGGACCGCAAGAGCCAGGGTCTGCTGATGAACATGGACATCCGCGAGAACGTCGTGTTTGCCGCCATGGAAAAGGTCTCTCGACACGGTGTCATCGATCGCCGTCGAGAGACTGAGGTAGCAGAGCGATACACCGAGGCGATGCGGGTGCGTGCGCCGTCCGTACGATCCGCGGTCGCAGGACTCAGCGGGGGCAATCAGCAGAAGGTGGTGCTGGCGAAATGGTTGATGACCGACTGCCGGGTCGTGTTCTTCGACGAACCTACGCGCGGCATCGACGTTGGCGCAAAGCAGGAGATCTATGACCTGATGCGTGAGCTGGGATCACGCGGTGCAGCGATCGTGATGATCTCCTCGGAGCTTCCCGAACTGCTCGGCATGGCGGACCGCATAGTCGTCATGCATGCGGGTCGTGTCACCGGCGAACTCTCTCGCCTCGAGGCGACGCCAGAACGAGTCATTGCATTGTCATCGAAGAACGTGACGGCTTCGTCCCCTGTCGGCGAGCCTGCAAAACGAATGGACCGTGATCTACAGTGAATACGTTGAACAAGGTGGACTGGAGCCGGTACGGAATCGTCCTCGCACTCTTGCTCGTGGTGGCATTCTTTGCGTTTGCCGCACCGTCGTTCATCTCGGTGAACAACGGGCTCAACGTGCTTCGGCAGGTGGCCATCGTCGGCATCTGCGCCGTGGGCATGACGTTCGTCATTCTGACGGGCGGAATCGATCTCTCGGTCGGAGCGATCTTGGGTGTCTGCGCGGTGGTCGGCGCGGTCCTGATGTCCTCCGGGGTGCCCGTCTGGATCAGCGTGGTGATCGTGCTCGCTGTCGGCGCGGCCGCGGGTGCCCTGAACGGGTTTCTCATCAACGAGATCGACATCGCTCCGATCATCGCAACACTCGGCGTGATGACGGTGCTTCGCGGAGTCGCCTACATCACGACGGGGGGCCTACCTGTCTACGGGCTGCCCGAGTCCTTCGCGATGCTCGGCCAGGGCTACATCCTCGGTGTGCCCATCCCGGTGTTCTTTCTGGCCGCTGCCTTCATCCTTGGAGCCTTCCTTCTTCAACGCACCTCATTCGGCCGCGCGGTCTATGGCATCGGCGGAAACGTTGAGGCGACTCGTCTGTCCGGAATCTCTGTACGCCGCGTGACATACAGGATCTACGTGCTTGCGGGCATTCTGTACGCGACCGCTGGCTTGATCCTGCTGTCCCGTGCAAACAGCGGCCAGCCGAAGGCAGGCGACGGCTATGAGATGGACGTCATCACGGCGTGCGTGCTGGGCGGCATCAGTGTCAGCGGCGGACAGGGGCGTATCAGCGGTGTCATCTACGGCGTCCTGATCATGGGTGTGCTGTCCAATGGCATGATCCTGATGAACGTCAACGAGTACTGGCAGTGGGTGGTCAAGGGCACGGTGCTCCTTGCCGCGGTCGCCATCGATCGACTCTCGAGGCGCCGCCGTCGTGTCGTCGCACTCGTGACCCAGTGAGCCGGGCCGATGGCCGTCATCCGATTGTCCCTGCTGTCGCAGTGCCTGAGGACGCAGGCTCCTGTGGTGATCTACCATCCGGCGGACTCGCCCGCCCGGACGGGCCGACCC
>JBQGOU010000100.1:0-10173 GCA_052086865.1 Cellulomonadaceae bacterium | reverse complement strand
CGGCGATCGGCGGGGCGACCGGGGTGACCAACTACCTGGCCCGCACGGTCACCTACCGCCAGGACGTCGACCCCGCCAGTGCGTGCCGGACGTTGAGCCACGAGCTGGCCCACGTGATGCTGCACGGCCCAGGCAACGCGGACGCCGTCGCGCACCGGGGTGTCGCGGAGGTCGAGGCCGAGAGCGTGGCCCTGATGATCTACGCCGCCCACCACATGGACGCCTCGCCCTACTCGGTGCCATACGTGTCCACGTGGGCCTCACGAGTACCGGGCAAGGAGCCGCTCGAGGTCGTCGCGGCCACCGCGAACCGGGTGCGCACCACGACGCTGGCGATCCTTGATCGGCTCGAGACCGACCAGATCGGCACCGGCAACCCACCGGGGCTCGACCGCAACAGCACCCTCCAGCGCCCAGCCATGGACACTCCGGTGCCCGAACTCGCGCTGCCCACTGCGCCCACCACCGGCATCGATCACGTCAGTGAACTCGATGTCGCCTTGTCCCCTGACGTGGAAGGAGTGTCGCTGTGAACCAGGCCCAGGCCGAGCTGCCGCACCTGTCCATCGTGGTCGCCGCCGACCGCACCTTGTCGCTCACGCTGGACGGCAAGCCGTACACCCCGCCCACCGGGACTGGCAGCGACCCGTGGGCGCCGGCCCGGGACCTGGCTACCACGGCAGGGATGTCGGTCTTCGCGCAGGTCACCGACAACGGCACTACCTACGCCGAGATCGTCACCCCCACACCACCCCACGCACCCGCGCCGCCGCGTGAGCCGGTCGTGGCCACGCCGCGACCCGGGGGTCCCTTCACCGTTGCCGGTGACGGCTTCACCCCCGGGGAGGACGTGTACATCGCCGTGGTTGTCTCCACGCGCCCCGCACGCTTCGACGGTGTCGCCGAGCTCCCCCTGCCCGGGGCGCTACTGGGGCGCATGCCCGGGGTGCTGATCATGTTCGGCCTGGACTCTCAGTCGCTCATCGTCGCCGACCCCACGGCTGCGCCCCAGGAGCGCGCCACATGAGCGCCCGCGTCGCGGGCGCGGGCAACGACCAGGGACTCAACCTCGCGATCGGCGCGGTTGTCGCGGTCGTGGTGCTCGCCGGGCTGCTACGCGCTGCAGGGAACGTGGCCGCGTGGGTCTCGCGAACCGAGCAGCCGACCGGTCGGCTCGGTGCCGGGCTGGGGGTGCTGGCGAACCCGCATGACCCCGCAACCGTGCTCGGCTCCCCCGGCCTGAGCCCGCTCGTGTACTGGGCCGTGCTCGCCCTGCTGCTTACGATCCTCACCACAGCGGGATGGTGCGCCTGGCGGCTGATCGACCGGACGCACACCCCCCGCCGTGACGTGCACCGCTTGGATGGCACCGCCACCGCCCGCGACGTGGCCACGTTCGCCTCACGCAAGGCCCTGCTCGCCCGCTCGGGCACGCTGCGCCCCGCCCTGACCAAGCCCAAGCCCACCGATGTCGGGTACCAGCTCGGCACAGCACACCGGCGCTCGGTGTGGTCCTCGGTCGAGGACTCCACACTCGTGCTCGGCCCACCCCGCTCGGGCAAGGGTTTGCACGTGGTCATCAACGCGATCCTCGACGCACCGGGGGCGGTGATCACGACCTCGACCCGGCCCGACAACCTCACCGCCACGCTGCGCGCCCGCGAACGCGCCGGCCCCGTCGCGGTGTTCGATCCCCAGCACCTGGCCGCCAGCCTGCCGCGCGGGCTGCGCTGGTCCCCGATACGCGGCTGCACCGACCCGCTGACCGCGATGATCCGGGCAGGCGGCCTGGCATCAGCCACCGGGCTATCCAAAGGCGGGGTCGAGGCTGGCGGGTTCTGGGAGGGCAAGACCCGCACCGTCATCCAGTCCCTCCTGCACGCAGCCGCCCTCGGCCACGCCAACCCCGCGCAGCTGTTCTCCTGGTCCCAGACCCCGTCAGCCGCCGCGGACGCCGTCGCCATCCTCACCTCCGACACCCACGCCGCCAAAGGGTGGGCCGAGTCACTGGAGACGACCATCCGCTCCGATGCCCGCACCCGGGACTCGGTGTGGGCAGGTGTGTCCCAGGCGCTGCAGTGCCTGGCCGACCCGCGCGTGCTCGACGCCGTCACCCCTGCCCCCGGCGAGGAGTTCGACCCCGCCGCGTTCCTGCGCGGCAACGGCACCCTCTACCTGCTCGCCACCGGCGCCGGGTCCTCAGCCTCCTGGCCCCTGGTCGCGGCGTTCATCGAAGACCTCGTCGAAACCGCCCGCCACCTCGCCGCTGCCTCCCCCGGCGCACGCCTGGACCCCCCACTACTGCTCGCCCTGGACGAGATCGGCAACCTCACACCCCTACCCTCCCTGCCCGTGCTGATGGCCGAGGGCGGCGGCACCGGCATCACCACCATGGCCATCCTGCAATCCCTGGCCCAGGCCAGGGACAAGTGGGGCGACCACGCCGCAGGCGCGATCTGGGACGCCTCCATCACCAAGGTCGTGCTCGGCGGCTCCTCAGCAGCCCAAGACCTCAAAGACCTGTCGGCCCTGATCGGTGAGCGCGACGAATACACGAACACGATCACCACCGGCGAGCACGGCTCACGATCCCACCAACGCGCGGTCCGGCGCGTGCCGATCATGCCCCCCGAACTGGTCCGCACCCTGCCCTTTGGCACCGGACTGGTCCTACTGCGCTCAGCCCCACCGATCCTGACCACCCTGCGACCCTGGCACGCCCGCCCAGACGCCGCCCAGATCACCACCGACCGCACAAGCGTCGAGTCAGCTCTACGTCGGTCGTGATCTGCCCTCCTGCAGCAGTCGGACGAGCAACTGCGTGTCCCGAGCCGAGTTCCTGACGATCTTTCCTCCTCGGTGCTCGAAGTGGTCGAGAGTCACGATCACGAGCCCGATGCCGTGCTGCGGGATCAGCTCACGTCTCCGCTCGTCGTACAACGCACGCTGCAGGCCACGGTGCACCCCGGAGACCGTCAGCCGGTCCGGCTTGTCGAAGAAGGTCACGGCCTCTGCATGCTGGCGCTCGTGGAACTCCACAACGAGGTTGAGGTCCGGTCAGTAGGCGTCAACCGGCAGTGCAGCTCGGCGGCCGGTTCTTGGCGATGCGTCTCCGAGTAGCCAGGGGAACCGGTGTTGGCGCAGCGCTGCAACTCCCAAGACCTCCTCGCACAGGCCGATCACGTAGTACTCGTCGCTCCCCGTCCGCCCGTGGCGAGGCGGAGCGCTCACGATGCTGTCACCGACGGGACACGGATCGCGGTCCATCGCAGGGATCCTCCGGGGTTGTCGCTCTGGATCTCCGAGTAGTCGTGCCAGTGGATCCGGTAGGTGTTGACCAGTTCCCGCCTGTTGGGCGCGTACCCGTTGCCCCACGCCAGCACGCCGCTGAGCTCCCGGTCCTCGTGTATGCGGAATGCATCGAAGTTCGCGCGACGCGCTCCCGTCTTTGGCTGGTGCCAGAGTCCGGGGTCATTGGTCAACATCAGGGCGATGCCTTCATGCCCGTACGAGCGAGCGAACCGTTCGAGACGGCTGACGTCGTGGATGAAGTTCAGGCGCGCCAGATCCGCCGCGGCGTGGTTGCGCAAGTCGAACATCTCGCCGGCAGCCTGCCCGCGCCAGCGGCGAGTGAAGTACTTGAGCTCGATCGCAGTCGAGGTCTGTCCCTTGCTGCTCACGAGCAGATCGAGGTACTCCGTGCGTCTGGTCTCCCGGCGGAATGGCACCTCGAGTCGGCACTGCAGTTGCGGCGCCAGTTCGAAGAGCTGGCGTGCGAACGCGAACTGAAGGTCCGCCTCGCTGTGGAACACCGGTCGCGACCGCGCCAGAGCGCTCATCACGCTTGAGAGTCCAACCTCGCCGGCGAGCTTCACGTCATCGCTGGCCTGCACGATCACCAGTGTGCCACTCGCGCCATGGCAAGGGCGCACACCTGACCAGTACACGCGACGCAACCCGGCGTCGCCAGCAACGAAGGGGTCCGTCATGACCATCCCGACGCGCCAGAGCCTGGTGGGCGTGATCACGTCTAGGCCGCGGTGCTCGTTCACCGCCGACGGGGGTCTGCGGTTCTACGCCCGGGTCAAGGTCCGCTCGCGCCGCGCGAACCCGGACGGGACGCCCGGGGGCTGGGTGAACAGCTACCACAACCTCGTCGCCTACGGCATGGCCGCCTACCGCGCCCGATCGCGCGTGCGCGAGAACGACGCCGTCGTCGCCTCGGGCTACACGCGCACCTACACCCACCAGCGCAACGGCCACATGGTCCTCGACGAGGAGTTCGTCGCCGAAGCCTTCGGGCACGAGGCCACCCGCACCGAGTACCGCATCGTGCGCACCTCCCCCGCCCAACGCGCCCGACGCCCCGCCACACGCCGCGCCAAGGCCCCCGACCGATCGACGGCCACGGCGTAGGCAGGAGGCGAGCATGAGCACTCCCTACCCCGAGGAGGGCGCGGCGTTCATCGACACCGTCATGCCCGACTCGGTCCCGTCCGATCTCGTCCGTCCCGAGTCGCGGCCCCGGGCATTGGGCACCGTTCCGGCGCCTGCAGTCCAGGTCGTCAACTGGGCCACGCTTCCGCCCGAGCGTGCCGGTGCGGAGTGGATGCTGCTCGATGAGTTCGTCGACCAGATCCGCACCGACTACGGACTTCCGCCCACGATCATCCCGCCCCTGTGGCACCGGCACTGGGAGCTGGTGTGGGAGCTCTCTGCCCTGCACACCTTCTGGCAGTTCGCCTACGGGCCCAGTGCCGCCGCGACCCAGCCCTTGGTCTTCCACCGGTACTTCGCCGAAGCCAGGGGCCGGCTACGCGAGTGGGTCGCCACCTGCGGGTCCAAGCTCGACGCCGACCGCCCCACCCGACGCACCGCGTGGCCCAACGAACCCGCACCGGCACCCGAGCCCGAACGCCAGATCCTCGACCGCCGCGCCGACTTCACCGCCTGGGTCACCGCGGACATCGCCCGACGCCGTGCGCAGTCTCCCGCGAGCCAGGGGGCACTGTTCCTCCAGACCGAAGCAGACACGCCATGACCAACCTCGACCACGACCGGTTCGCCGAGGTCACCGACACCATGGCCATGCGGTCATCAGCGCGCGTCAGCGCCCTGGATACCCACCGGGTCATGGCCAATGCGATCTGGACGGCCCTGCGCACCCTCGGCTTCGCACACGGAAACGTCCTGGCCGCCGGGGACGACCCGGCCACATTCCTCGGACTCCCCCAAACCCGTGGCTGCGGCATGGGCGCCCTGACCGCGAACATCGGGCCGGACCACGCACCGACCAGGGCGCTGCCGACCGGCACCCTGGCCGACGACCCGGAGCAGAGGTTCGACGTCGTCATCGCACCGATCCCGTTCAACGACGTCGCCTACACCTCCCCGGTCACCGCCCGGCGCCAACGGCTCGTGCAGAGCGCCATCACCCTGGCCACCGTCATCGACATGACCACCCCCGGCGGCATCACCGTCCAGCTCGCCTCCCACGAGCTGCTCGACACGCCCTACACCGGCATCCGCGCCGAGCTGTCCCGCCACGCCGACCTCATCGGCGCCCTCCGCCTACCCAGCGCCATCCAGCGCAGCACCCCCCGCCTCTCAGCCGTCACCGACCTGATCCTTTGGCACCGCCTCAGCCCCGG
Source organism: Cellulomonadaceae bacterium (assembly GCA_052086865.1). Taxonomy (GTDB): domain Bacteria; phylum Actinomycetota; class Actinomycetes; order Actinomycetales; family Cellulomonadaceae; genus Flavimobilis. Next base: position 4,522 of record JBQGOU010000100.1, on the reverse strand, counting down.
TGACACGCCCCGCGCACTGGACTTCACCACGGTCGCTCCCCTCGTCGCATCCGAGCAGCTCCAGACGGTCAACACCTACTTCGAGACCCGCCCCGACCACATCCTCGGCCCGCTCGGTGCCGAAACAACCCCCTGGGGCACTGCACGGCCAACCGTCACCAGCGACCGCCGCTACTTCGCCATCGACCTCAACACCCAGCTCGAACACATCACAGAGCAGGCCCGCCACGACGGCGTCGTCTACACCGCCACCACCGCCAACCACCTCGAACCCCTACCCAGCTGGCGCAACCGCCTCGACGACATCCTCGGCACCGACCTCACCCACCTCGACGACGAACTCGACACCGACGGCCATGGGCTCGGACCTTGGTGAGCATAGGTCGACGCGAAAACAAGTGCGGCTGCCACCTCACCGGTGGCAGCCGCCCTCGCGTGTGGACGTCACCGCGCAGTAGGCATCGTGACCACGAGCGCTCTACGAAGCTCGTCGAGATCAACCCGGATCACACGCCCCACCTTGTAGCCGGTGACGGTTCCGTTGGCGATGCGCCGCCGGATCGTCTTGGTACACACGCTGAACTCCATCGCGGCGTCGGCGAGCGAGACGAGTCTCCCCCTCGACACCCGCGAGGCCTGTAGTCGCTTCGTAGTCATCGAAACCTCCTGGTGGATGGACGGCCTCCGTGCCGTCCCCACATAGGTGCGCGAGCGTGACCATGAGGGCGGCAGAGCCCGTCTAGGGACCTGCTGTCCTCGACGCCACTGGATGGCGCGGGGGTCTTGGTGCTACCTCAAGTGCGGCGGCGCTCTCGACGCGTCACTACACAGGAGCGACACTGTAGCCAACGTGGCAACGCTGCCGTTCGAGCCGGTGCGGGCAGAAGCTGCAGCCCCGAAGAAGGAGGACTGATGGCAAAGGACCCTGCGAAGGTCGGTGTGATGGACCAACTCGCATCAGTTGGCGCGCGTGGCAACTATGAGTCCACACAACTCCGCGTGCTGCAGACACTAGGTGGCATCGCCGAGACGCTGCACAGCATCCACGGCATCATGGAGCAGCAGTCCGGTCCGGTTGGCGATGCCAGACCCGATCTTGACTCCATTGCGGAGGTACGCGAGTCTCTCCGAGTCGTGACCCAGCAACGCGACGAAGTGACCGACAACCTGCGGCGCCACATGGAGATGATTGCCGCGGTCAAGGGAGTCATCGAGAAACTCGGCGTCTATGGCGATGACGGCTTCGCGCGTGCAGTTGACGTGCGCAGCGACCTTCAGGCAGCGATCGAGTAGGGCCTGCTGTCGAGCCCCTTGTCCACCGCGGAGAGGTGGTGGTCGGCAGCACTAGCAGAAGCCGTACCCAAGCAGGCGAACCGCCTCATCCAGGCCCGACGGGCTCCACTTCCAATGACCGGGCATCGACGGACCACCTCGGGCCCTCTCCCTCGTCGCAGAAAGCGGTCGCTACCCAACCTGCCGCGGACGAGGACCGTGCCAGTTGGCCAGAGTGTTCGCTCCGCGCGGGACGTTCTTCGCTGTCACCGAACCAGTTTCGCTAGTGCACGCCTATTGCACGTTCGAGCGTTGGATATCGTCTCCCGCGCTGTCATCGCAGGTCAGAAGACGCATGACTTGGAGCCGCCTGTCGGGTTCGAACCGACGACCTTTCGCTTACAAGGCGAATGCTCTACCAGCTGAGCTAAGGCGGCGCGGAGAGCGAGTCTACCGATCGGCAGACCCGCCTCCGAACTCAGGACGCGGCGGCCGCCGCGATCGCGGCCTCCAGGTTCCCGGCCGTGCGCCAGTCCGCGAGGATCTGTCCGTCCACGAGGATCGTGGGCGTGCCGAAGCCGCTCCCGGAGTCGAGGTCCGGGTTCGACACGGCCTCCCGCGTGGCCGCCTCCACCCACTTGGTGAAGGTGCCATCCGTCGCCTTCGCCGCAACGTCTGAGGGCACCCCGACGTTCTCGGCGATCTGCGTGAGCTGTGCGTCGGTGACATCCCCCTGCTCGACGGCGGTGATCGTCGCGGTGATGAACTCGAGTGTGTGCTCGGGGGACTTGTCCGCGATGTAGCCCGTCGCGGCCGCGGCGGTGGTGGAGATCTTGGGGGCCAGGATCGCGATGGGATGCATCGTCAGCGTGATGTCCCCGTCCGCCGCCAGGCCCTTGAGGATCTCGGCGTTCAGCGTCTCGAACTGCTGGCAGGCGGGGCAGCTGTAGTCGAGGTAGACGGTCACGTCCACGGCGTCGTCGTTCACCGTGCCTGCGGTGAGGTCGGAGCCGAACGTCAGCCCGCCGTCCGCCGTTGCCGTGGCGGGCGAGCTCACCTCGGCCAGCGGCTTGGGCTTGCCGTAGTCGAGGATCCAGTAGACGGCGCCGGCCAGCGCGAGCACGCCGACGACGAGGATGAGGATGGCGATCAGTCGGTTGCGCTTATCGCGCTTGGCCTGCGCCTCGCGCTGCGCCGCGGCGGCGATCCTGGCCGCATCGCGGCGCTGGGCCTTGGTGGTCTTGTCCTGAGGCATGGGAGTTCCTTCGTGGTGGGAGAGGTGCGGGGTGCGGGGCGGCGCCGATCAGGTCAGGCCGCGAGCTCCCACGGCGGTCCTCGGTGCCGCGGCCCGGTCACCGCGCTGCGCGGCTGCAGGGGCGGGACGTCGTCGAACCGCGCCGCGCGCACTCGTGGCGAGCGCCCGCTGACGGCAGGTAGCAGGGGAACGAGCGCGCGACGCATCCCGGTGCACACCAGCGCGCCGACCCGCCGGGTCCACCGGCCGAGCACGGCCGCCACGCCGGCGACGGCCCCGACCCCGAGGGCGTGCAGCAGGACGACCGGGAGTGCGACCGAGGCGAGCACGGCGGTCACCTGACCCGTCTCGCCACCCACACCGAGCGTGCCCGCCGGACAGTCCGCAGACGGGTGCAGCAGAGCGAACCGAAGGCCGAACCACGCCAGCGGTCCGTCTGCGACGCAGGCGTGCAGCACCACCACCGTCCTGTCGCCCGCCGCCGCCACGGCGGCGACCACAAGGCTGAGGAGACCCACGACGCCGAGGCCGAGCGCAGGCGCGCGTCGGGCGGCGTGCTGGCGGGACCGGGGGCCCGGCGACGGCGCGACCTCAGGCGAACGCGCCCTGCGAGGCGCGCGGGCGCCCCGCGTCGGGGGCGGGCGGGGGCGCCGTGGAACGGCCACCAGTGCACGGGAGCGTCGACGGCCAGCCCCAGAACAACCAGCGCCGTCAGGACCAATGCCACGACGATGACGATGAGCGTGCCGCGCCCGCCCGGTGCCAGGGTCCCCAGGACGATCCGCGCGCCCTGGCGAGTGCGCCGGGCGGCCGGCCCGAACCACAGCAGCGCAAGGACCACGGCCGCCGCGAGCCCGAGCGCTGCGAGGACCACCCAGCCCGCGGTGTGCGTGCCCGGCACGGCCCCCGGCCCGAGCTGCGCGGTACCGCCGCCGGTGGCCACGATCCACCGGTCGGTCTGCAGCACCCACCACAGCACGCCGAGCAGCATCACCGCGCTCGACGCCGCCACCAGCACGCTCGGCAGCAGCCCGACGGCGGCCCGCAGCAGGTACCAGGGCATCAGCACACCGTGGCGCCACGGATCCGAGCGGCGCACCCCCCGGGTCTCGCGGCCGGAGTGCAGCCGATCGCTCGTCACCGCAACCGTTCGCACCACCCAGAGCACCGCGAGCACGGCGATTGCGGTCACCCCGGGGTACAGGGTGCCCGCGAGCGCGGCGGGCACCGCAAGCGCCAGCACGGCGAAGGGCCGATGCGGATGCGCGGGGCGCTGGTACCCGGCGTCGAACTCGCCGTCGTGCTGGTCGTCGTGCTGGTCGTCGAGAGAGCCCGCCACAGCCGGCCATCCAGGCGCCGTGCCCGCGCCATCCTCAGTCATGTGCCCTGCTGGCACGGGCCCTGCGGTTACGGGCCCTACGGTCACCGGCATGGTGGCGCCGGCGCCCGCCGCCACCGTGCCTGCCGAGGGCGCGGATGCGTGTGGCGCAGGGTCGAGGGGCACGTCGCGTGTGAGCGCCGAGGCGGTGCGCGCGCCCAGCACCGCAGTTCCGCCTGGTCCGGCACCCGAGCCCGAGCCGGCACCGGACAGCATCTGGGTCACGGGGGCGGCATCCTGGAGCTCCTCGCCCGCCTCCGCGGCCGCGGCAAGGCCGGCGACGACCTCGCTCGCCGCCAGACGCCGAGCCGGATCCACCTGCAGGGCGCCGCCCAGGACCCGCGCGGTCAGCGGTCCGAGCCCCGCGAGGTCCGGCGTCCCCGTGCGCACGCGCTCCAGCACCGCCTCCAGCGGTCGGACACCGAAGGGCGCGCGCCCGGTGCCGGCGAAGACGAGCGCCGCGGCCCAGCCCCACCAGTCGGCGCCCGGCCCCGGCGGGGCTCCGTCGAGCATCTCGGGGGCGAGGTACCCGGGGGTGCCCATGACGAAACCGTGGCTGGTCAGGCGGGCGTCGTCGAGCTCCTGCGCGACGCCGAAGTCGATCAGCACCGGACCTG
>JBQGOU010000099.1:0-10278 GCA_052086865.1 Cellulomonadaceae bacterium | reverse complement strand
TCGAGCCGTACGACCCGGCCATGCTCCAGCCCTCGAGCATCGACGTGCGCCTCGACCGCTACTTCCGCCTGTTCGACAATCACCGATACTCGGTGATCGACCCGCGCGCGGAGCAGCCCGACCTGACCCGGCTCGTCGAGGCCGAGCGCGGTGAGCCCTTCATCCTGCACCCGGGAGAGTTCGTGCTGGGCGCGACGTACGAGTCGGTCACCCTGCCCGATGACGTCGCGGCGCGCCTCGAGGGCAAGTCCTCCCTCGGCAGGCTCGGCCTGCTCACGCATTCCACGGCCGGGTTCATCGACCCCGGGTTCTCCGGCCACGTCACGCTCGAGCTGTCCAACGTGGCCACCCTTCCCATCACTCTGTGGCCCGGGATGAAGATCGGCCAGATGTGCTTCTTCCGGCTGTCGTCTCCCGCCGAGCACCCCTACGGCAGCGCCGCATACGGCTCCCACTACCAGGGTCAGCGTGGCCCGACGGCTTCACGATCCTGGCAGAGCTTCCACCTGACCGACATCTGATGGCGCTCCCTCCGCTGCCCGAGCACGGCTCGTGGCCCGAGGGGACCCGGCCGCAGGCGCTTGGGCGCCTGCCGGTCGCTCGACACGTCCTGGTGGTGCCGGGGGACGTCGCCCCCGACGAGGTCGAGCTCCTCGCCCTGAGCCGGTTCGCCCAGACCCGTCACCTGCGCGAGCCCGGCGACGGCGAGCCCGGGGTGCTGCGCACCTCCCGGCTGACATCGCTCGTCGGTCCCTACGCCCCGCCCGAGGGACCCGCTCAGGCTGGTCCGGACGCTGACGCTGACCTGCCGCAGGACGGGTTCGCGGTCGACGTGCTGTGTCCCAGGGAGCGTGGTTCTGCCCCGTGGCCAGGGACGTCGGACCCGGACGGCGTCGTTGCGGCGTTCGCCGACGGGCTGCCAGAGCGGGAGGAGGGGCGGGTTGTCACCTGGCTCGTCGATGCCGCGCGCCGCCTCCGCGGGGTCGTGCTCGTCGACGGACGCGCCGTGGTGCGGCCGGACCCGGAGGCGAACATCGACCTGGCGATCTTCTCGGACGTGTGGCTGGACCCCGCCGCAGCCCTCGCCGTGCTGCGGGCCGCGGACCCCCGGGCGGTGTTCGCCCCCGGCGGCGTCGAGTGGACCGGTCGCGCTGCGCCAGGCGACGACGCGGTGCCTCGCCCCGGCGTGGCGCCGGGGCGTCTGGCCCCCGCGACACGGCGCGCGATCCACGAGGCCGCCGACGCCTATGACATGGCGGTTCTGGCGGATCCGCCCGCGCGCTCCGGCTTCGCGGTCCACGTCGGGCTCGGTTCCGAGGACCTGGTGGCCGTCGAGATTGCGGGTGAGGACGTCCTGCCCGTGTCGCTGCGCGGGCTGCCGTGGGCCGCCACGGGGGCGATCGCCTACCGGGTGCGCTGGATCCCGGCCGAAGACGTCGTGCCGACGGTGCCGTCGCGCAGCCACCGGCGCCGCCGCACGGTCGGGGCGGGCGTCGTGGCACGGCTGACGGCCGCGCTGCATGCGGCCGTCGGCGGGGAGATCGTCGATCAGGGCGACTTTCTCGTCGACCCGGTCGATCTCGTCGCGGATCCGTCCGAGGGTGCCGAGGGCCCTGCCGGGGCGCGGCTCTGAGCCCGTGGGCATGCGTGTGACCTGCACCGCAGCGTGCCGGAGCACCGCCCGATGCTTGATAGCATTCGTGCACCCCGTGCTGTCCGTCGAGGACCTTGGTCCCGCCATGCCGGGTTGACCGCCTACCCGACCACCGGACGGAGACGGACTTGCTGCAGCTCCTGGCCCTTCATCTGCTGATGGCTCTGGCTGCGCCCGTTCTTCTGTCCTGGCTGGGCCGGCGCGCCTACCTCGTGCTGGCGCTGGCGCCGGCGTCGGCAGCGGCGTACGCGCTGGCGAACACCGCGAACGTCATGCGGGGGAACCACCCCGAACAGACCGTGCCATGGATCCCGGGTCTCGAGCTCGAGATCGCCCTGCGGATGGACACGCTGTCGTGGCTCATGCTCGTGCTCGTCGGCGGGGTGGGGGCCCTCGTCCTGGTGTACTGCTCCGCCTACTTCTCCCCGACCGCGACCGGGCTGGGGCGCTTCGGCGCCGTGCTGACGGCGTTCGCGGGGGCCATGGTCGGGCTCGTCCTCAGCGACGACATGCTGCTGATGTTCGTGTTCTGGGAGCTGACCACCGTCTTCTCCTACCTGCTCATCGGCCACTACTCGGCGCGCAAGGCGAGCCGGCGTGCGGCGATGCAGGCGATTATCGTCACGACCGCCGGCGGCCTCGCCATGCTGGGCGGCATCATCCTGCTGGGGCAGACGAGCGGCACCTATCGGATGTCCGAGGTGGTGGCGCACCCGCCGTCGGGCACGGTGGTGACGGTCGCCGTCGTGTGCCTGCTCGTGGGTGCCGTGAGCAAGTCCGCGCTGCTACCCTTCCACTTCTGGCTGCCCGCCGCCATGGCCGCACCGACGCCGGTCAGCGCCTATCTGCACGCCGCCGCGATGGTCAAGGCCGGTGTCTACCTCATCGCCCGGTTCGCCCCCGGCTTTGCCGACCTGCCGGCATGGCGCTGGATCGTCGTGGTGCTGTCGGTCAGCACGCTGCTGGTCGGCGGATACCGTGCGCTGCGCCAGCACGACCTGAAGCTGGTCCTCGCCTTCGGCACCGTGTCTCAGCTGGGCCTGATCATCCTGCTGGTAGGGCTGGGAACGCGCAGCGCCGCGCTCGCAGGCCTGGCGATGCTGGGTGCGCACGCGCTGTTCAAGGCGGCGCTGTTCCTTGTCACAGGCATCGTCGACGCGGCCACCGGAACCCGCGATCTGCGCCGTCTGACCGGACTCGGGCGCAGGCTGCCGCTCACCGCAATCGCCGGGGGGCTGGCGACAGCCTCGATGATCGGCCTGCCCCCGCTTGCCGGCTACGTCGCCAAGGAGGCGGGGCTCGAGGCCCTGCTGCACGACGGCGCCGGGGGCGGACCGGGGTGGCTCGGGCCTGCGCTGGTGGTCTCGTTCGTCGTCGGCTCGATTCTGACCTTCGCCTACGGCCTGCGGTTCTGGTGGGGGGCGTTCTGCTCGAAGCCGCAGACGCCGTCGGCCGGCCCCGACGGGCCGGACCTGAGCCTGGTCGACCCGAAGACCGTCCACGCACAGTCGCTCTACATGGTGCTGCCCGCGCTCGTGCTCGGTGTGGCCAGCCTCGCGGTGGCCCTCGTCCCGCACGTCGGTGAGGAGCTGCTCGCCCCGCACGCACAGGCCTACCCCGCCGGCCACGAGGGCCATCTGACGCTGTGGGGCGGCTTCACCCCGGCCTTCTGGCTGACCCTCGTGATCGTGGGGACCGGATGCCTGCTGTTCGCGCTGCGCGGGCCGGTTGAGCGGATCCAGGAGCGCCTGCCGCGTGGCATCGAGCTCGACCGCGTCTACCGCAAGTCCATGCGGACGCTGGACGAGGTGGCGGCGGACGTCACGGCCGCCACCCAACGCGGTTCGCTGCCCTTCTACCTCGGCACGATCTTCGTCGTGCTCGTACTCGCCCCCGGGGGGGCGCTGTTGACCCGGGCCGTCTGGCCCGATCAGCTCAAGGCCTGGGACAGCGCGCCGCAGCTCTTCGTGGGTGCCGTGGTCTGTGTCGCCTCGGTTCTGGTCGCCAGAGCCCGGCGCCGGTTGAAGGCGGTTCTGCTCGCAGGCATCACGGGGTACGGCACCGCGGTGCTGTTCATGTTCCACGGCGCCCCGGACCTCGCGCTGACCCAGGTTCTGGCCGAGACGGTCACCCTGGTGGTCTTCGTCCTCGTGCTGCGCCGGCTGCCCGCCTACTTCTCCGACCGCCCGCTGGCCAGCAGCCGCTGGGTCCGGATGGGGATCGCGATCGCCGTCGGCATGGTCGTCGCCGGTGCGGCGCTCGTCATGCCCGGGCTGCGCACCGCCGAGCCGGTGTCCGTGGACTTCGCCGAGGAGGCCTACGTCTTCGGCGGCGGGAAGAACATCGTCAACGTCACCCTGGTTGACATGCGCGCCTGGGACACGATGGGGGAGATCTCCGTGCTGCTGGTCGCCGCGACCGGGGTGGCCTCGCTGGTGTTCCTGCGCCGCCGCAGCGGGGAGATCCTGCGGGTCCCGGACCGCGAGACGCCTCCGGTTCCCGGCGGGCCCGCGGCGCTGCAGCGTCTCGACATCGGCGTCTATCCCGCGCGGGTGCGTCTTGAGGGCTCCGCACGCAAGGCCCTGCTGGAACGGGCCGCGCGCTCTCGGGTGTGGCTGACTGCGGGCCGGACGCTCGCCCCGCAGCGCCGGTCGGTGATCTTCGAGGTCGCGACCCGGCTGTTGTTCCACTCGATGATCATCTTCGCGCTGTACCTGCTGTTCGCCGGGCACAACGCTCCGGGCGGCGGCTTCGCCGCCGGCCTCATCACGGGCATCGCGATCGCCATCCGGTACCTGGCGGGCGGCCGGTACGAGCTTGGCGAGGCGGCACCCGTGCACCCGGGTCTGCTCCTAGGCAGCGGGCTGTTCCTCAGCGTGGGCGTGGGGCTCCTCCCGCTGCTCTTCGGCGGACAGCCCTTGCAGAGCTTCATCGTCGAGGCGACCCTGCCCGTCCTGGAGCACGTCAAGCTCGTCACGTCACTGTTCTTCGACATCGGGGTCTACCTGGTGGTGGTCGGTCTCGTGCTCGACATCCTGCGTTCCCAGGGGGCCGAGATCGACCGGCAGGCCGACATCGAGGCGATTGAGGCCGACGAGGAGAAGGCCGACGCGACGGGTCGTCCGATCGTGGCGTCGTTCGGGGCCGTCGGCGGAGGGTTCCACGGCTACACCCGCAGCTCGGACGAGCCGGCCCCGCGCCGGCCGGTGACCGGGCCCGCAGGGCCGGATGACACCAGCGCGCGGTCCGACGGAGGGGAGACTCGATGATCGACATGACCCCCAACGTCACCCTCGTCGTCGTCATCGGCGTCCTCGTCGCGACGGGCGTCTACCTGCTGCTCGAACGCAGCCTGTCCCGGATCGTCCTCGGCCTCGTCCTGATCGGCAACGGTGTGAACCTGCTGTTCATGGTCGCCGGCGGACGGGCCGGCACGGCGCCGCTGACCGGCCAGAGCGCGCCTGAGGACATGAGCGATCCGCTGCCGCAGGCCATGGTGCTGACCGCCATCGTCATCACCCTCGGGATGGTCGCCTTCGTCCTGACCATGGCATACCGGTCCTGGCAGCTCAACGGACACGACGAGGTGCAGGACGACCTCGAGGACCGTCGTATCGCGCGCAAGGCCGCCATCAACGCCCCGGCGTACGAGGACACGGACGCCGAGGAGAACGACCAGACCCTCGACGAGGAAGCGGCGCAGGTCCACGACGAGACCGAGGGTGCCGAAGACCTGCCTATCCAACCGGTGCCCGAACCGACCCGTGCGCCCGAGGACCACGTGGCGCCAGCGGACCCCACGCCGGACGAGCGCGCACCGCACGACCCGCAGGCTGATGACACGCAGGAGGGAGGCGAGCGATGAACGACCTCTCCGCACTCGTCCCCCTTCCGGTGATGCTTCCGCTGCTCGGCGCCGGCCTGACCCTGGTCCTGTGGCGGCACGCCAAGATCCAGGGGATCGTCAGCATCGTCGTGCTCTCGCTGATGCTGTGCGTCGGAGTGGCGCTCGTCATCCAGGCGGACTCGGGGCCGGTCGTCATCGACGTGGGCGGCTGGGCCGCCCCGGTCGGGATCAACCTCGTCGCGGACCGGCTCTCCGCACTCATGGTCACGGTGTCGAGTGCCGTCCTGCTCTGCGTCTTGATCTACTCCCTTGCGCAGGGCGTGGCGGACGGCTCGGACGAGGCGCCGCTCGCGATCTACCACCCGACCTACCTGGTACTCGCCGCCGGGGTGTCCAACGCCTTCCTCACCGGTGACCTGTTCAACCTGTACGTGGGCTTCGAGGTGCTGCTGGCGGCCAGCTATGTGCTGATCACCATGGGCGGGACCGGTGAGCGGATCCGTTCCGGGACGATCTACGTCGCCGTCGCGCTCGTGTCCTCGGTGATCTTCCTCGTCGCCATCGCGCTGATCTACGCGGCGACCGGAACCGTGAACATGGCGCAGCTGTCCGAGCGACTTGCCGATATCGATCCGCAGATGCGCCTCGTGCTGCAGCTGCTGCTCCTGCTCGCGTTCGCGATCAAGGCGGCGATCTTCCCGTTGTCCGCCTGGCTGCCGGACTCCTACCCGACGGCGCCCGCGCCGGTGACGGCCGTGTTCGCCGGGTTGCTGACCAAGGTGGGCGTCTACGCGATCATCCGCACCCAGACACTGCTGTTCCCGGGCGGCCAGGCGGACACGCTCCTGATGTGCCTGGCCCTGGCGACGATGCTGATCGGCATCCTCGGCGCAGTCGCCCAGGACGACATCAAACGACTGCTGTCCTTCACACTGGTCAGCCACATCGGGTACATGATCTTCGGCATCTCCCTGATGTCCGAGACGGGGCTGTCCGCCTCCGTGTACTACGTCGTGCACCACATCACCGTGCAGACGACTCTCTTCCTCGTGGTCGGCCTCATGGAGCGCATCGGGGGCACCACCTCGCTCGAGAAGCTCGGGGGTCTGGCCAAGGCCGCGCCGCTGCTTGCCGTGATGTTCTTCATCCCGGCAATGAATCTGGCCGGCATCCCGCCGCTGTCCGGGTTCCTCGGCAAGGTCGGACTCCTTCAGGGGGGTGTGGAGCAGGCGAGCGCGCTGTCCTACACCCTGGTGGCCGGTGGCATCGTGACCTCGCTGCTGACGCTGTACGCCATCGTGAAGGCGTGGAACAAGGCGTTCTGGCAGCCGCCGGCGCAGGAGATCGCGCCGAGCAGGTTGCCGCTCGGCATGGCGGGACCGACGATCGGTCTCATCGGCCTGGGCCTGTGCCTGACGGTGTTCGCCGGGCCGCTGTACGGGTACGCCGAGCGTGCGGGCAGCGACCTCATGGCCCGCACGCCCTACGTCGAGGCCGTGCTGCCCGACGGCGACCGTGGCACGGGCCAGTCCGACGTCGTCACGCAGGAGGGTCTCGACGAGAATGACGGGTCGAGCCCGACTTCGGTGCCCGAGTCGACCGCGGAGGTGACCGGATGAGCCTGCACCCCCGTAAGCGCTCGTGGGGCGCGCAGTGGCCCACATACCTGTGGCTCGCCCTGGTCTGGATGCTCCTGTGGGGAGACTTCTCCTGGGCCAACCTGCTCGGCGGACTCGCCCTCGGGGTGCTGGTGTCGCTGTTCTTCCCTCTGCCGGCGATGAGCTTCGCCATGCGGGTGCGGCCGATCGCCCTGGCCGTCCTGCTGCTCCGCTTCATCTATGACCTGGTGGCGGCCACGGTGCAGGTGAGCGTGCAGGTCCTCGATCCACGGGCGATGCCGCACGGCGCCGTCGTCGGGGTCCGGCTGCGCAACCCGGCAGACCTGTACCTGACGATCACTGCGGAGCTGAGCACGCTCCTCCCCGGCACGCTGGTGGTCGAGGCTCATCGACTCACGGGAATGCTGTACCTGCACGTGCTGGACATCGAGGGCTACGGCGGCGCGGACAAGGTCCGCGACGACGTGCTCGAGCTTGAGGCTCGGGTGCTGCGTGCACTGGCCTCGAACGAGGACCTCGAGACGGCGGGGCTCGCTCGGCGGCGCCCGCGCGGCGGGGACCCGCGCCCCGTCACGCCCCCGGCGCTTCGACGGACGGAGGACCACCGATGACCGTGTACGTCGTGATTGCCGGCGTGCTGCTGTTCGCCGCTGCTGTGCTCGCCCTGACCCGGGTCGAACGCGGACCGAGCATGCTCGACCGCACGATCGCGCTGGACGTCTTCACCGCCACGCTCGTGGGTGTCATCGCCCTCGAGGCGGCCTGGCACAAGCGCACGGACACGCTGCCGATTCTGGTCGTGCTCTCGATGGTCGGCTTCGTCGGCTCCGTCACGATTGCGCGCTTCGCCTCGGTCGAGCCGCCGGACGAGGGGCGGATCCGCGCTGGCCGCGGTGGTGGCACGGGCCGCGACCGGCGGCGCGCCGCACCGCGCGCGCAGGCTGCTCGCGGGCGGACGGCCGCCGCGGAGGCCTCGCCGGAGCGGTCGCGATCCGCCGCCGGCGAGTCGGAGCACCACGGCGGCGGCGCCGAGGGGCAGGTGCGCTGATGATCTGGGACATCTTCTTCGACCACCTCTCCGGCGTCTTCCTCGTGCTCGGGGCGTTCCTGTCCTTCGTCGCCGGGGTGGGTGTGGTGCGCTTCCCGGACTTGCTGGCCCGGATGCACGCGGCGACCAAGCCGCAGGTCCTCGGCCTGATCCTGGTGCTGCTGGGCCTCGAGCTGCGCCTGCGCAGCGGACCCGTGCTGTTCATCGCCCTGCTTGTGGCGCTCTTCCAGATGCTCACCTCGCCGATTGCCGCGCACATGGTGGGCCGGGCAGGCTACCGCACCGGGAAGGTGCGCGAGGACCTGCTGGCGTTCGACGACCTGTCTGACGACATCGACGCGGCGACGGCCGCGGCCGAGCGGGACGGGGTGACCACGCAGACGGCGGAGCTGGTGGCCGAGGGTGTAGCCGCACCCGAGGACTCGACACCGGGCCGCGACGAGACATCGGGCCGCGCCGACGACGGCGGCCAGGAGTCCTGACGGCCGTGCTCAGGGCAGGGCGTCCTCGAGCCAGCCGAGCGCCGTCTCGAGGTAGGTGGTGCGCGCTGGCTCGGGGGAGAGCGCAAGGTCGTGCGACCCGCTCGGGACCCTGACCTGGGTTACGTCGCGGCCCAGCCCTGACGCGCGTGCGGCGATCTGGTCGACATCGAGCACGCTGTCGGTCGTCAGCAGCCCGTCGTGCCACCGGCTCGCGTCCCCGGTCGCGTCCGAGGTGCACACGAGTACCGGGCAGCGCACGTCCAGGCCGCGGGCCACGCGTGCATGGGCCCGGCGCACGGTGCGCATCCACCCGGCGCGCACCGGGAAGCCCTCGTGAGGTTTCCATGCGAGGTCGTAGTCCCACTCGCCGCCGGTCCCCCGGTGCAGCGCGCGCCCGTAGTGCTGGCCCAGGTGCCCGACGACCGTGCGGGGTGCGACCCGCCCGAGCGCGTCGATGGCGCGGGTGCCGACGGTGCGGGTGAACCAGTCCCGGTTGAGGTCGAACCACGGGCTGTTGAGCACGAGGGCGTCGACCCGCCCGGGCCGCGCATTCGCCCACAGGGATCCGATCAGCCCGCCGGTGGAGTGCCCGAGCAGGACCACGCCGGTGCGCGGTGCCTCCGCGCGCACGATCCGCACGGCCTCGTCGATCTCGGCGGCGTAGTCCGACAGGTCGGTCGTGTAGTTGGGGGTCTGCTCCGGGTGCAGGGATCGGCCGTGCTTGCGCCGGTCGAGCGCGTAGAAGTCGTAGCCGTGGTCGATGAACGTCTGGGCCATGTCGGTCTGGAAGAAGTAGTCGACATAGCCGTGCAGGTACAGCACGGCTCGTGGGCGCCGACCCAGCAGGCGGTGCCGCACCAGCGTCGCGTCGACGGGGCCCTCGCTGTCTGCGCCGAGGCGGATCGTCCGCGCTCGCCACTGCGGGCCGAGAACGTCCTCGTGCCACCGGTTCGTCGACGTCATCGCCGTCCCCTCGTCGTCGTGCGCCGCGCTCGTACCTCGCGCCCGGCGCTCTTCTAGTGTCGCGCGACTGCTCGGTCTTGCGCCACGACCGGGAACCCCGCCGAGCACGTCGTGCGCCGTGCACGGAGAGTGGCGAAGCAAAGTTGAGCGGAATAGACTCAAGCCTGGAGAGGTTGCTCAAGCAGACCCCCCCTCACCCAGGAAGCCCTCGGAGGAACGATGGAATCCAAGCTCACCACCATGTCGCAGGCCGCGCTCAGCGACGCGATCCAGTCGGCCGCGGCCGCCGGCAACCCGCAGGTCGAGCCCGTGCACCTGCTCAGCGCGCTGCTCGGACAGGAGGGCGGCATCGCCGTCGGGCTCCTGGACGCCGTCGGCGTCGATCGCCAGGACCTCGGACGCCAGGTGCGCGCCGCGCTCGTGGCGCTGCCCAGCGCCAGCGGCGGCTCGGTCAACGAGCCCGTCGCCTCGAAGTCGCTGTCCCGTGTCCTGGAGCTCGCCAAGCAGGAGGCGGCGAAGCTGGGTGACGAGTACATCTCCACCGAGCACCTCCTCCTCGGCATCGCCGGGGACGGTTCCCCGGCCGCCGGGCTGCTGACCCGCGCCGGCGCCACACGGGACGCGCTCGCCGAGGCGCTGCCCGCCGTCCGCGGGAGCGGCAACGT
>JBQGOU010000098.1:0-10378 GCA_052086865.1 Cellulomonadaceae bacterium | reverse complement strand
ACGACATGCACGCTTGTTATCCCCTGTCCGTGCTGACCGGACGGCGTTCCTGCCAGGAGCGCCGTTCGTGTGTGTCGGCACCTGGCGTTGGACCGTGTCCTGCCGCTGCCCCTCCTGCCACTCGCGGTGCCGCGCTCCGATGTCAGACCTGCCTCAGGTCCGCGTGGATGTGTGGTGGTCGCGGCCGTTGAGCGGGTACAAAGGGGGAATGGCCCCAGCCCCGAGTGTGTCATCGTCGATCACCGTCCGCCTCCACGTCGAGGCCAGGCCCACGGCCGTCAGCGAGCTGACCACCGCCATCGAGCACGGTGGCGGCCTGGTCACCGCAATCGACGTCGCCGCCTCCGGCCACGAGAGCATCACGGTGGACGTCACCTGCGCCACCCGTGGCGAGGAGCATGCGGCGCAGATCGTGGAGGACCTGCGGGTTCTGCCCGGCGTCACGGTCGATCGCGTCAGCGACCGGACGTTCCTGCTGCACCTGGGGGGCAAGCTGCAGATCGAGTCGAAGGTGCCGATCCGCAACCGGGACGACCTGTCGATGATCTACACCCCCGGTGTCGCCCGCGTCTGCGAGGCGATCGCCAAGCACCCCGAGGACGCCCGCCGTCTGACGATCAAGCGCAACACCATCGCCGTCGTGACCGACGGCACGGCCGTGCTGGGACTCGGTGACATCGGCCCGCTCGCTTCGCTGCCCGTGATGGAGGGCAAGGCGGCGCTGTTCAAGCGGTTCGCGGACATCGACGCGTTTCCCATTGCGCTCGACACCACCGATGTCGACGAGATCGTTACTGCCGTCAAGGCGATCGCCCCGGTCTTCGCGGGCATCAACCTCGAGGACATCTCCGCACCCCGGTGCTTCGAGATCGAGGCGCGGCTGCGCGCAGAGCTCGACATCCCGGTGTTCCACGACGATCAGCACGGCACCGCCATCGTGGCGCTCGCCGCCCTGATGAACGCCCTGACCGTCGTCGGCAAGGACCTGGAGTCGGTGCGGATTCTGCTCTCGGGCGCTGGCGCGGCCGGGACCGCGGTCCTCAAGCTGCTGCTGTCGGCGGGTGCGCGCAACGTCGTCGTTGCCGATGTCGACGGGGTGATCTATCGCGGCCGGCCCGGGCTGAGCCCGGGGCTCGAGTGGACCGCCGCCAACACCAACCCCGGCGGGGTCCAGGGAACGCTCAAGGATGCGATCGTCGGCGCCGAGGTGTTCATCGGCGTCTCCGCGCCCAACATCATCACGGGCGACGACGTCGCCAGGATGGCGCCCGACGCCATCGTGTTCGCCATGGCCAACCCCCTGCCCGAGGTGGACCC
The DNA here is from genome assembly GCA_052086865.1 of Cellulomonadaceae bacterium. Classification (GTDB taxonomy): domain Bacteria; phylum Actinomycetota; class Actinomycetes; order Actinomycetales; family Cellulomonadaceae; genus Flavimobilis. Next base: position 9,061 of record JBQGOU010000098.1, on the reverse strand, counting down.
GGCCGAGGCCGCGAAGCACGCCGCCATCGTCGGCACCGGCCGCAGCGACTTCGCCAATCAGATCAACAACGTTCTCGCTTTCCCGGGCGTCTTCCGCGGGCTGCTGGATGCCCAGTCCAACCGGATCACCGACGAGATGCTGCTCGCGGCCGCGCAGGCCCTGGCCGCCGTGATCCATCCCGACGAGCTCAACCCGACGTACATCATTCCCAGCGTGTTCAACCCGGAGGTCACCACGCTGGTCGCCCAGGCGGTCGAGGCCGCGGCGCGGGCCGAGGCGCCTTTGGTCCCATGAATCGGCATCGCCGGACGGGGATCCTTGAGTCGTGCTGACGCTCGACGAATCCCTGGCCTATCAGGACCGCGCCGCCGCCGGGAAGGTGGCGCTGTCCCGCCGCCCCGTGGCCTACACCGTGCAGGCGATGCTGGCCGGCTCCTACATCGGGGTCGCCGTCGTCCTCATGGTGTCGGCAGCCGGACCGTTCCTGGCGGAGGGCAACGCCGCGACCAAGCTCGTCCAGGGCCTGGTCTTCGGGGTGGCGCTGACCCTCGTGTACGCCGCCGGGGGCGAGCTGGTCACCTCCAACATGATGACCCTGACCCAGGCGGCCTACCGTCGTGCGATCGGGTGGCTCGCCGGTGCGCGCACCATGCTGTTCTGCTTTGTCGCGAACATGCTCGGTGCCTTCACCTTCGCCGCGATGGTGCACTTCACCGGACTGCTCGAGCGGGGAACGCCCGCCGGGGACATGCTGGCGGGGATGCTCGAGGCCAAGGGCCACGAGGCGACGAGCGAGCTGTTCTGGCGCGGCGTGCTGTGCAACATGCTCGTCTGCCTGGCGATCTGGTCCACGGTTCGCCTGACCAGCGAGGGCGCCAAGCTCTTCGTGATCTTCTGGTGCCTGCTCGCCTTCATCACCTCGGGGTTCGAGCACGTGGTGGCGAACATGACGACCTTCGGCCTGGGGCTCATCGGCGGGATGCCGGAGACCAGCTGGGCCGAGTTCGCCCGCAACATGACGACGGTCGGTCTCGGCAACCTCGTCGGGGGAGCGATCGTCGTCGGGCTCGCCTACGCCGTCAGCGCGTCCAGGGTCTCGGACCGCCCCGAGCGCACTTCCGCGGGGGCCTGACCCGCACCTCGAACGGGCGTTGCTCTTTCCGGTCGATCGGATGGCGGCTAGGCTCCGACCTAGACCTGGGACCTTGGGCCCAGGCTGCCGCACCAGAGTCGATGCGCACCGGAGGTAGGCGTGACCCCGAACGAGACGACGCAGCCCGGCCTCGAGAACCTGCTGCACGAGACCCGCAGCTTCCCCCCGGACCCCGCCCTCGCGGCGCAGGCGAACGCCCAGCCCGAGATCTATGCCCAGGCCGCGGCCGACCGTCCGGGCTTCTGGGCAGAGCAGGCTCGCAGCCTGCTCGACTGGCGCAAACCCTTCACCGAGGTGCTCGACTGGTCGCAAGCGCCCGTCGCGCGATGGTTCGCTGACGGCCGGCTGAACGCGGCCTACAACGCCGTCGACCGACACGTCGTCGCCGGGGCGGGCGATCGGGTTGCGCTGCACTTTGAGGGCGAGCCCGGGGACACCCGCACCCTGACCTACCGCGACCTGCAGCGCGAGGTGTCCCGGGCCGCGAACGCGATCGCCGCGCTCGGCGTGGGGACCGGGGACCGGGTTGTGCTGTACATGCCGATGATCCCCGAGGCTGTGGTGGCCATGCTCGCCTGCGCACGCCTCGGCGCGCCGCACTCGGTGGTGTTCGGCGGCTTCTCCGCCGATGCGCTGCGCACGCGCATCGCCGACGCGGAGGCCGCGCTCGTCATCACGGCCGACGGCGGGTACCGGCGCGGCAAGCCGTCCGCGCTCAAACCGGCGGTGGACGAGGCGCTCGAGCCGCGCGACGGCGAGAGCGGCCCGGTTCGGCATGTGCTCGTCGTACGCCGCACCGGCCAGGACACCGAGATGGTCCCGGGCCGCGACGTGTGGTGGCACGAGGCGACGGAGGCCGCCGACGTGCACCACGAACCGGTGTGGGTCGAGGCCGAGCACCCCCTGTTCATCCTGTACACCTCGGGCACGACCGGGAAGCCCAAGGGGATTCTGCACACCACGGGCGGGTACCTGGCGCAGTGCGCCTTCACGCACCGCACCGTCTTCGACCTCAAGCCCGAGACGGACGTGTATTGGTGCACCGCGGACATCGGTTGGGTGACCGGGCACAGCTATGTCGTGTACGGGCCGCTGGTCAACGGTGCCACCCAGGTGATCTACGAGGGCACACCCGACTCCCCGCACAAGGCCCGATGGTGGGAGATCGTCGCGAAGTACAAGGTGTCGCTGCTGTACACGGCACCCACCGCGATCCGGACCTGCATGAAGTGGGGTGACGACCTCCCGGCCGGCTACGACCTGACGTCGTTACGCGTGCTGGGCTCGGTCGGTGAGCCGATCAACCCGGAAGCCTGGATGTGGTACCGCCGGGTCATCGGCGGTGACCGCACCCCGATCGTCGACACGTGGTGGCAGACCGAGACCGGCGCGATCATGATCTCGCCGTTGCCCGGCGTGACGGCGACCAAGCCAGGCTGCGCGCAGGTGCCACTGCCGGGAATCGTGGCCGACGTCGTCGACGACGAGGCGCATTCGGTGCCCGACGGCGGCGGCGGCTACCTGGTGGTGCGCGAGCCGTGGCCGGCGATGCTGCGTGGCATCTGGGGCGATCCGCAGCGCTTCGCGGACACCTACTGGTCGCGCTTCCCGGGCCTGTACTTCGCCGGTGACGGGGCCAAGCGGGACGAGGATGGAGACATCTGGCTGCTCGGACGCGTGGACGACGTGATGAACGTCTCCGGGCACCGGCTGTCCACCACGGAGATCGAGTCCTCCCTGGTTGCGCACCCGGCGGTGGCCGAGGCGGCCGTGGTCGGCGCGAGCGACGAGACGACGGGCCAGGCGGTGGTCGCCTTCGTCATCCTGCGCGGCGACCATGTGCAGGCCGCGGGAGGCGACGAGGAGATCGTGGCCGAGCTGCGTGCCCACGTCGGCAAGCAGATCGGCCCGATTGCGCGTCCCCAGCGCATTCTCGTCGTCGCCGAGCTGCCCAAGACTCGGTCGGGCAAAATCATGCGGCGTCTGCTGCGCGACGTCGCGGAGAACCGGGCGGTCGGAGACGCCACGACGCTGGCGGACTCGAGCGTCATGGCGCAGATTGCCAGCGGTCTCAAGCGGCCCTGACCGGGGACTGCGGCTGCGCTCTAGTCGTGGTCGCCTCTGCGGCTGAACCACCATGCCAGCGCTGCGGCGGCACCGACGAGGAGTGCTGCACCCAGCACCGATCCCGTGCGCCCCGGAAACGCCCGCAGGGCGACCGGCCGGGTGAACGTGAGATTCGTCCAGCCCTCGTCCTCGGCGAGCCGACGTAGGGCACGGTCCGCGTTAACGGTGTGCGCGTGCCCGACGGCGGCCAGCATCGGGGCGTCCGTGATCGAGTCCGAGTAGGCGTAGCTGGCGTCGAGGTCGTAGCCGCGCCGGGCCGCGAGCGTGCGCATGGCCTCGGCCTTGTTCTCGCCGTAGGCGTAGAAGTCGATCTCTCCGGTGTAGCGACCGCCCACGACCTGCATCCGGGTGGCGATGACGTGGTCGGCGCCGAGCGCCGCGGCGATGGGCTCGACCAGCTCCGAGCTGGAGGCGGACACGATCACGACGTCGCGTCCGGCAGCGTGGTGCTCCGCGACGAGGGCGACGGCCTCGGCGTAGACGTAGGGGTCGACGAGCTCGTGCAACGTTTCGGCCACAATCGCGCTGACCTGCGCGACGTCCCATCCGGCGACGAGGGCGCTCAGCTGGGCCCGCACCCGCTCAGTCTGGGTCGCATCCGCGCCGCCGGCCATGTACAGCAGGTGGGCGTAGGCGCTGCGCAGCATCGCCCGGCGCGAGAGCAGGCCCCCGGCGACGAAGGGCTTGGCGAAGGCCGCCGTCGACGAGGTCGCGATGATCGTCTTGTCCAGGTCGAAGAAGGCAGCGGCGCGCCCTGGTGCGGGTGCACGTGCGGTGTCCACGAGGCCGAGCCTATCCGCCGCCGCCGACGCCGCACGGGGAGCGCGCGACGCGGCGCGCTTACGACCACAGCGCGCCCATCCGTCGACGTGCCCACAGCTGCGGCTCGCCGCTGCTCCTGATGCTGCTCACCGCACCAGGGTGGCGGCATGAGGGGTAGGGGTAGGGGCGCGAACGGGACCGAGGAGCGGGGGCCCGGCCCGCTGCTCGGGGTGGTCGGGGCGCGTGGGGGCGCCGGGGCGAGCATCCTCGCTGCCGTCCTCGCGCGAGATCTGCTGCGGCGCGGAGATCGCCCCGTCGTCCTCGTCGACGGCGGGGGAGTGGGTGCGGGAATCGACGTCGGCCTGGGGATCGAGGAGGTGGACGGCGTCCGGTGGCCCGACCTGCTCGGGGTGCGCGGGGTGGTGCCGGGCGAGGATCTGCGCGCGCTCCTGCCGTGCTGGGGCGGGGTGCATGTCCTGAGCGCGGACCGGGCGCGACCCTGCGTCGTCCCGCAGGAGGTCGAGCGGTCCGTCCTCGGAGGGCTGTGCCCGGATGCGCAGGTGGTTCTCGACCTGCCACGTGACGGGGAACGCACAGTCGCCCTGGCGCGGACCTGCGCGCGCCTGATCGTCGTGGTCTCGCGCGACGTCGTCGCGGTGGCAGGTGCCCGCGCGCTGCTGGACCAGATCGACCACCCGGCGCCCGGCCTGGTGGTGCGCGGGCCGTCGCCCGGCGGCGTCGGGGTGCGTGAGGTGTTTCGGGAGCTCCGGGTCGAGGTGCTGCACAGTATGCGCAGCGACAGGTCCATCGCCGCGGCGATCGACCGCGGCTGCGGCCCGGCATCGCGCCGGCTCGAGCGTGCCGCTCGCAGCGTTCTGGACGGCATCGGTCGCGGCGGCGCCGCGGTCGCGAGCGGTGGCGCGGCAGCGAGCGGCGGCGCGGCCGGACGGGAGGTGGCGCGGTGAGCCCGGCAGACGGAGACTCGGTTCGGGCGGGGGTATACCCGGGTACCGATGACGACCGTCGTCAGCCTGAGGGATCCGGCTCCGGCGTGGGCGAGCTTGTCGCCCAGGTGCGCCGCACCATCGGCCGTGACGGCGCTGGGGACGACCGTGGCTACGGCGCCCGGGACGTGGCGCCGGCGGTCCGATCGGCGCTGCGCGAGCGAGGGACTGTCCTGGGACGAGACGGCCTGGAGACGGTGGTGCGGGCCGTGTCCGCGCATGTGTCCGGCGCTGGGCCGTTGCAGGTTCTGCTCGACGACCCGGAGGTCTCCGATGTGCTGGTCAACGGGCCGGACGAGGTGTGGGTCGACCGAGGGCGGGGGCTGGAGCGCGCCGGGGTCGATCTCGGCACCCATGCGCAGGTCCGCGAACTCGCCGTGCGGCTGGCGAGCACGGGAGGGCAGCGTCTGGACGACGCCTGTCCGATGGTCGACGCACGCCTGCCTGACGGTGCCCGGCTGCACGCGGTCGTCGCCCCGGTGTGCGAGCGTGGTGCGCTGATCTCGTTGCGGGTGCTGCGCGCCGGGGCGTTCACCCTCGCCGAGCTGGCCGAGCGCGGCACCGTCGCCCCGGACTGGGCGCCGGTGCTTGAGGCCCTGGTGCATCACCGGGCGAACGTCCTGGTCTCAGGGGCGACCGGGACGGGGAAGACGACGCTGCTGGGTACGTTGCTGAGCCTCGTGCCTGCCACGCAGCGCGTGGTGTGTATCGAGGAGGCGCGCGAGCTCGCGCCGCGTCATCCGCACGTGGTGGCACTGACTGCGCGCCGGCCCAACGTCGAGGGGGCGGGACGCGTCGAGCTCAGCGAGCTCGTGCGGACTGCGCTGCGGATGCGCCCGGACCGGATCGTGCTCGGGGAGTGCCGCGGGGCGGAGATCCGAGAGATGCTCATGGCGCTCAACACCGGTCACGAGGGCGGCTGGGCGACGATTCACGCCAACACTGCCGCGGACGTCCCAGCTCGGCTCGACGCTCTGGCGGGCCTGGCGGGGATGTCGAGCGCCTCCATGGCGACGCAGGCGGCGAGCGCCCTCGACGCCGTGGTGCACCTGCGCAGGTCTCGTGGCCGGCGCCTTGTGGCTGAGCTCGCGGCCGTCGGTCGCACCGCGGGCGGAGTTCTGGAGGTCGTGCCTGCGTTGCGCTGGGACGGTGCGCGAACCGTCGTCGAGCCGGGCTGGTCCGCGATGGCGCGCCGATGGGGAATGGATGTCCCATGATCCCGGTGACGTTCGTTGCGGCGGGGGGCGGCGCCGGCGTGGGGTCACGGGTGGTCGCGGAGATCGTGGCAGGCGCTGGCGCGGTCCTCGGACCGGTGACCGGGCTCGCGGTGACGCTCGCCGTCTGCGCCCTGGTGGGGTGGCCGGGCCGGCGCGGTCGGCGCGGGGACTGGAGCCGGGCACCGGTGTCCGGCCCGGCGCAGGCCCCTGCCGCGGAGGAGCTGCTCACGCTCGAGCAGCTGGTGATCGAGGTCTCCGCTCTTCTGCGCGCAGGTGCATCACCGGCGGACGCGTGGTGGCGCACGGGGCGGGTGACCGCCGACCACCGCGGTGTCCCCGAGCCCGACTCGCTGCGTGAGCGGACCCGGAACACCGGGCGGGGCCCGGGGCGGCGAGGGGGACGGCAGGAACCGCGCGGTCAAGGGGCACGACGAGGCGAGACACGACGAGGCGCGACACGACGAGATCTGCGGGGCCGCTGGCCGAGGCGGCATCCGCAGGGCACCGGCGGCGCCCAGGTTGCGGCAGTCGTCGCCGGGTGCCATGTGGCCGCGCAGGTAGGAGCGCCCCTTGCTCCGGTGCTGGACACGGTGGCCCGAAGCCTGGTTGCGGCGCAGGGCGCCGCCGACGAGAGAGCCGCCGCCCTGGCCGGCCCCCGCACCACTGCGCGTCTGCTCTCGTGGCTTCCGGTGGCGGGCTTGGGACTCGGATTCGCCCTGGGTGCGGACCCGGTGGGGGTTCTGCTGGGTGGTGACCTCGGCTCTCTGCTGCTGCTCGGCGGAGTGGGGCTGACCGCCGTCGGACGGCGCTGGACGGTGAGCCTCGTTGCTCGAGCGCGGCGCGCTGAGGAGCTCGAGTGATGTCCCTGGTGGCGTTGTGCGCGGCGGTTGCGCTCGCCGCCGCGCCTTGGATCCGACCACGTGGTCGGCAGGCGTCGAAAGAGACGGCGGAGGTCCGGACCCCGGCCCGGGCCACGGCGGGGGTGGACGTCACCACCGTGCTCGTGCTGCTCGACGTCGCCATCGGCTCCGGGGCCGCACTGCCTCGCGCCCTCGGCGTGGTGGGCGAGGCGATCGGGGGAGTGGACGGTGACACGCTGCGGCGTGTCGGGCGGGTGCTGGTCCTTGGCGCGCCCTGGCAGGAGGCGTGGCCGGACGATGCCAGCGGCCACCGTCTGCTGCCCGTGCAGCTCGCGCTGCGCAGCTGTTGGGAGCATGGTGCTGCTCCGGGCCCGGCGCTGCGCGCCAGCGTAGAACGGCTGCGCCGGGGGACGGCCGCTCGGGCGCGTCAGGCGGCCGGTCGTCTCGGGGTGCAGCTGGTACTGCCCGTCGGCACCTGCCTCCTTCCGGCCTTTGTCCTCGTGGGACTCGTGCCGGTGCTGGTCTCCCTCGGTGCTGGCCTCCTCGGCGGCTGAGCGCGCGAGTCCGGGCCCGACCACACCCGGCGGCGCCGGACGCCTCATCCCCTGGTCGCGGCGACGCCCTGGTGGCCAGCCGCCACCGTTCGGGAACGTGGTCGGGACGGTCGGCCGCCCGGGCCGCCCGCAGTGAAGAGGAGCAGATCATGACGAAGGATGACTCGACCCCCGCCGCAAGCGGCGCACGGTCCTCGGGTGCGACGACGTTGGTGCTCGTGCCAGGCGGCGCGGCCGAGGAAGGACGCTCGAGCCTCGAGACGGGCGGCGTCCTCGTGGCGCGGTGGCGCGACGTGCAGCAGCGTGCCGAGGCCGGGCTGGCCACGGCCGAGTACGCGATTGCGACGGTGGCAGCGGCCGGGTTCGCCGGCCTCCTGATCGCGGTCCTGCGCAGCAACGCGGTGCGGGACATGCTGACCTCGATCGTGCGCAGCGCACTGTCGCTGTGAGACGGCGGGCAGTGCGGCCCGCAGCCGAGGGCGCCGCAAGCTCCGCGGAGAGCGCCTCTACCGTCCGGGCGCGACGTCACCGTCGGCAGCGAGGTGCCGTGACGGCGGAGCTCGCCGTCGCGCTGCCCGCCGTCGTCCTCGTGCTGCTGGCCGTGCTGGCCGTTGCCGCGGCCGGCACGGCCCGTGTGCACACCGCCGACGCGGCGCGCGCGGCTGCGCGCGTCGCCGCGCTCGGCGAGGGACACGACGAGATCCGTCGCGTCGCTCGGGCTGTCGCAGGTGCGGACGTCGAGGTGTCCATCGGTCACGACCCGCCCTGGGTCACCGTCACGGTTCGCCGGCAGGTCGCCGCACACTGGCTCTCGGTCGTGCCGTGGTCCGTCGCCGCAACCGCAACCGCCTGGGTGGAGCCGTGAGGGAGCGGGGCTCGGCAACCGTGCTGGTGCTTGCCGTCGTGGTGGTGGCGCTCCTGGGCGCGCTGACCCTGGCCGTCGTCGTCACTGCGGTGGCAGGCAGGGGTGCGGCGCAGGCCGCCGCAGATCTCGGGGCCCTCGGTGGGTCGACCGTCGCGGTGCGCGGGACCGGCGATCCGTGTGTGATCGCGGCACACGTCGTGGCGCGCAACGGCGCGATGCTCGACCGGTGTGCGACGGCTCCCGGCGGGGTCGTCGAGGTGGCGGTCAGCCTGCGCACCTGGCCGAGCGGGCTGATGGCGCGGGCAGAGGCGCGGGCCGGGCCAGCATGGATGCGTGCGGGAGATGCGTCGTCCGGGGGTGGTCCGGAGGTAGCGCGGGAGTCGTTCGGCATGGCGGCGACGGCGTGGGGCGAGCGGTGAGCGGTGAGCTCGGCCGAGTCGGACCTGTCAGCCAGACGCCGGAGATCCGGACGGTGCGGGTCCCGGCGCTGCGGACCGGGGTTCCTCCTGGACCAGGAC
>JBQGOU010000097.1:0-10405 GCA_052086865.1 Cellulomonadaceae bacterium | reverse complement strand
CCTCGTCCGACGGCGTGTCCTGGACCGCCGTGGACTCGGCCACCAGCACCACGCTGACGCTGAGTGCCGTAAGTGCGGACCTGAGCGGGGTGCAGTACCGGGCGGTGTTCACCAACGCGGCCGGATCCGTCACCTCGCAATCGGCGGTCCTCACGGTCATCGACCCGGAACCGGAGCCCACGGAGGAGCCCACGGAGGAGCCCACGGAAGAACCGACCGAGGAACCCACGGAGGAGCCCACCGAGGACCCGGGCACCACACCCGCGCCCACCGAGGACCCGGGCACCACACCTGCTCCGTCGGATGAGCCGACGTCCTCGACGTCCTTGGCACCGTCGGCCGCCCAGGCGGCCACGGCCGCTTCGCCCACTGCGAGCAGCCAGCTCGCCGCCACCGGTGCGGACGGCTCCTCGCTGATCCTGGTCCTCGCCCTCACGGCGCTGGCCGCAGGCGCAGGGATCATGGGGCTCGCCTACCGGCGGCGCGCGTCCGCGGGCGCGTGACCTGACGGGGCGACGACGACCATGATCGTCGTCGCCCCGTCTCTCGCGACAATCACGGACGCCTGCTGCGGCCCGACCGGGCCGTGAGGTTCCGGCCCGGCCCGCGCCGATAGCATCGAGTCGATGAGCCTGCCCTCAACCGTCGCGGGACGTACCGACCACGAGATCGTGGTCAAGAAGTCGCGCTTCATCACCCGCCTGGAGCACGTCCCCGACATCGCCGCGGCGGACGCCGTCATCGCGGCCGCGCGCAAGGAGTTCTGGGATGCCCGGCACCACTGCACTGCGCTCGTCGTCGGCCGCCATGCGGAGCAGCAACGCTCGAACGACGACGGCGAGCCGTCCGGCACCGCGGGCACTCCGATGCTCGAGGTGCTGCGGCACCGCCACATGACCGACGTCGTCGCGGTCGTCACCCGCTACTTCGGCGGAACTCTGCTGGGATCCGGAGGGCTCGTGCGCGCCTACAGCACAGCCGTGGGCGAGACGCTCGATCTCGCCACGGTCGTGCGCCGGGCGCTGATGCTCGAGGCCGCGGTCGACGTCCCGCATGCGGACGCCGGGCGGATCGAGCACGTCCTGCGGGACTGGCTGCCGGTGCACGACGCCCGGCTCGAGAACGTCGCCTACGGGGCCTCGGCCCGGTTCGACATGCTCGTTCCGCCCGCGCAGATCGCGGCGCTCGAATCGGACCTGGCTGCCGCGAGCGGAGGTTCGCTCACGCTCGAGACCGGTGGATCGAGGTTGGCGGACCTCCCGGCCTGACGACGTACCAACGCCCGCCGTAGCGGCGCGTGACCTTGCGCCCCGTGACCTGGGCGACCTTGTTCGTCTGGACGGCGACATGCTGCGCGATACCCAGGGCCGCGACGTCGTCCTCGGCCATGAACCGCACCGTCACGCGCGCCTCACCGCGCACGACGCCGACGTCCCACGCCTCGACCGTGGTGCGCTCACGCGCCGCGTCGGCCGCGGCGGGCAGCACCTGCTCGCCGGTCGCACCGACCCGCAGGTCGCCGATGCTTGCGGTCACGCGGTAGGAGGGCACGGCGCCAGGGTAGTCGGCAGAGCAGCGGGTACAGGTCCGTGCTTGACTCCTGCCTGTGGAACGGTCGAGCACGCGAACAGTGACGTGGGGCGGCCTGCACAATGCCCGAGACCTCGGCGAGCTTCCGGCCGGGCACAACGTGGCAGCCTACCTCGTGGAGAACGGGCTCCCGCGGGCCGAGCTGGAGACCGTCAGGTCTCGCCTGCTGAGTTGAACAGCTCGGCGAGCCGCACCGCTCAGGTGCTGTGCTCGAGGAACGCGGCTCGCAGGAGGTCGCCCGTCAGGCCCTGGGACAGCAGCAGCATGAGCAGGATCCGCGCCTTGGGCGCGGACAGGTGCCCGCCGGGGATCGCGCCACGGGACAGGAGGTCGATCTCCCCACCCGGGTAGCCGTAGGTGCGGGTAAACGCAGGACCGGTGCCCGTGCGGCTGCACAGGACCACCGGACGCTCGCGGGCCGCCGCCGCGACGTTCGCTGCGGCCGCGGCGCTGACGTGTCCCGCGCCCATGGCGGCGAGCACGACGCTGTCGTAGCCCACCCCCGCCAGCGCGGGCAGCAGCGCGAGGTCGTCGCCCATCCCCGCGGCCACGACCGCGACCCTGGCGTCTGCGTGGTCGGGCGTCGAGATGCCGGGCCGAAGGCGCGGGGTCGCGGCGAGGCGGAAGCTGCCCTCGACGACAGCGCCCACCGGGCCGAGCGGCTCGGAGGTGAACGCATCGACCCGGAAGGTGGAGCGCTTGGTCACCCAGCGCGCGGCATGCACGACGTCGGCGAACTGCACCAGCACGCCGGTCCCGCGTGCGAGCGGGCTGGCAGCCGTCAGGATCGCGGCGACGAGGTTTGCCGGTCCGTCACCGCCAGGCGCCGCCCGGTCGCGCATTGCGCCCGTGACGACGACCGGCCGCTCGGACGCCGCACCCAGCAGGTCGAGCGCGTAGGCGGTCTCCTCAATCGTGTCGGTGCCCTGAGAGACGACGACACCGTCGACGTCGGCTGGAAGCTCCGCGATGGCGACGCGCAGCGCGAGGATGTCGTCGAGGGTGAGCGACGGGGACGGCACGAGCCGGAAGTCATGCGCCTCCAGCTCGATTCCGGGCAGCCACCGCTCAAGCCCCCGGCGCAGACTGTCGGCACCGCTGACGGGCACGACGCCATCGGTCCCCTCGGCGGGCTGCGAGCTGATCGTGCCGCCGAGGGTGATCAGGCGGATGCAGGTCATGGTCGGGAGTCTACGAGGGCGCTCGTGGGTCGAACTGCCGGGGGCGAGCTATACCGACCACAGGTCGGCCAAACGGCTGTGTCATTCACAGAAGTTTATCCACAGAATACGCCGTTCTGCGCCGTATTCCACAGTGCCGATACACAGATCGTGCGCTTTATCCACAGCCGCCACAAATGGTCCACAGATTCGCTTGACAATGTCGCGCGTGTGGGTGCCGTGCTCTAGAATGGAGACCAGTAGACGCGAAACGGCTTCGAACAACTGATGGCCCGATGTGGCCGGTGAGAGGGGGCGGAGATGAGCGCATTGTTCGCGATACCTGACCCCGCGCCCGCCGCTGTCCCTGAGGCGACGCCCTCTTCTCCTCCAGCGCCAGTACTCCCGCCAGCGCTGATGCTCACGTCGGTGCCGGTGCCGCCAGGCACGACGGCGAGCCCGGACGTCCAGGTGCGGACCTTGGTCGACACGATCACCGGCGTCTGCGCCTCCCCGCCTGCGGACGGCGCGGGACGCAGGGCGTTGCTTGCCGAGCTGGACCGCGCGGTGGACCTGATCGCCGCGGCCCGCGGCAAGGTCCTGCTGGCCGAGCGCGAGGACACCCGGTGGAGGCGGGAGGGATTCGCCTCCTTCGAGGCCTGGCGTGCCCAGTCCTCGCGCATGGGCTCGCGCGAGGCCGCGGCGCAGGTCGAGAGCGCCCAGACGCTGCAGGCAGCCCCCGGGCTCGCCCGCGCGGTCGATGCCGGCGAGGTGACCGGGGAGCACGTCAAGATCATCGCCCGGGCGCGCAGACGCTCCGCCGAGGTGTGCCAGGCAGATCTGACCCGAGGGGCGGGCAAGAGCGAGCTGATGGAACTGGCCAGGAGCCACGACGCCCAGGCGTTCGCCAAGGCGACCGACCGGTGGCTGGCCACGCAGGACCCGGTCAAGGCCGACGCCGAGCACGAGGACGCCCGCCGGCGTCGCTTCCTCGCCCTGTCCGAGACTCCCACCGGCACCCACATCAAAGGGTTCCTGGATCCGGTGGCGGGGCATATGGTGCGCCTGGCGTTGGAGGCAGCCACGCCCACACCGGCCGCCGATGATGAGCGGGACTTCACCCAGCGCAACGCCGACGCCCTCGTCGACCTGGCCCAGCTCGCCCTGAACAGCGGTGAGCTCAAGGCCGGCGCCCTGGTACGCCCACACGTGTCACTGATCATCACCGAGGAGACCTGGGCAGGGGTCCACGGGGAGCTACGCCGCCGCGCCGCCCAAGCTGCCGCCGGAACACAGACCCTGGATGACGCGATGAACGGGAGCGGGGGCCGGCCGGTCCCGGCACCCGCCCCCTTCGCCCCCGTCACCCTCGAGGGCGGTACTGCGGTGCCCTTGACCGAGGTCGCGACGACGCTGTGCGACTGCGAGATCACCCGCGTCGCCCTGGACGCCGGCGGAGTTCCTGTGGACCTGGGACGCACCCAACGCTCCTTCAGCCGCGAGCAGCGCCGCGCCGTGATCGCCCGCGACCGGCACTGCCAACACCCCGGATGCGCTCAGCAGGCCAGGTTCTGCCAGATCCACCACATCGACTGGTGGGAACGAGACCACGGACCCACCGCCATCTCCAACGGCATACTCCTGTGCTCGTTCCATCATCACGAAATTCATCGCAACAATACCGCTATCACCACGGCCGCAGCCGCACCGAATTCGCCACCCGGCCATGGCCCGCCCGCGCCCAGATTCCGGTTCCACAGCAATGGACCAGAAATCGGCATCGTCCGCCAGAAATACGCCACGCCCTGACATCGGGGGCGGTGGGTGAAGCGCGCGCGGCGCACGAACGACTGAGGCGCGAGCGAGAACGACTGCGCCTACTTCACCTCCCGGCGAAGCACGCGCAGCGTGCCGAGGACGAAGGGCAGCACGATCCAGACGCACGCGGCCACCGCCATCCTGGCCCAGCCCTCCCCGGTCATCCCACCCTCCAGCAGCGGCGCCGTCGCAACGCTCAGGTCGAACCACTGCGCCGGCTCGCGCAGCGCCGAGACGAGGTTCACCAGAATTGTCAAGGCCGTCGGGAGGATGTAGTAGGTCACCAGCGCCGCCGCGGTGTTCAGCAGAAGCAGACCGAAGGCGACGCCCTGCGTGATCATCAGCAGCTGGACGAGACCCGCACCGCCAAGCACCGACCAGTCGAGGGTCCAGGTTCCGGGCGCGTCCCGGAACACGGTCACGGCCACGTTGGCCACCGCCGCGAAGCCCAGACTCACCCCGATCGACGCCAGGCCCAGCAGCAGCGCGCTGAAGGTCTTGGCCGCCACGATCCGGCCGCGGCGCGGCTCGAGGGCGAAGGTGACGAGTCCGGTGCGCTGGGACCACTCACTCGTGGCCGCCATGATCCCGATGACCGGAAGCAGCAACATCTGGGGCATCACGGCCCCGGAGGCAAAGAACATGAAGCTCTTCGAGGCGGCGTCCCCGGAGAGGGCCATGGGCACCATGACGCCCGCGGTGATGACCGCGATGATGATCAGCAGCGCGCGCCCGGCGCGGGTGTCGAGCTGTTTGCGGAGCTCCACCTGGAACAACCGGGCGAAAGGCACCTTCCCGGAGCCGGCTCCTGCTCCGCTTCCGGGTCGGCGGGTCGTCGTCACTCGGACATCGGCGGTCACCATGGCGCTCATGCCGCCACCTCCGCGCGGTCGTGGCCCGAGGTGAGCTCGAAGAACAGCTGCTCGAGGCCGTGGCTCTCGGACCGGGACAGGCTCGTGAGCGCGATACGCGCGTCGAGGGCGATCTGCCCGACCTGCTCGGGGGAGGCAGGTGTGCTCAGACCACCACCGGCGCGCGCAGTGACGTCGAGGCCCGCCCGCTCGAGCGCGGCAGCGAGCGCTGCGTCATCGATACTTGTCGCCACGGAGCCGGCGACCGCGAGCAGCTCCTCCTTGGTGCCCTGGCCCACGATCCTGCCCCGGCCGATCACGATCAGCTCGTCCGAGACGGACTCCATCTCGAGCAGCAGATGGGAGGAGAGCAGCACCGTGCCGCCCTCATCCGCGAAGTCCCGCAGGAGCTGACGCATCCACCGGATCCCGGCGGGGTCCAGGCCGTTGACCGGCTCGTCGAGAATGAGCACCTCGGGGTCCCCGAGCAGCGCGTTCGCGATGCCGAGGCGTTGCCGCATGCCGAGGGAGTAGTTGCGTACCCGGCGCCCCGCCTCCTTGGGCGTGAGCCCGACGACGTCCAGGATCTCGTCCACGCGCCGCCGTCCCATTCCCATCAGCACGGCGCTCAGCGTCAGCGCTTCCCGCCCGGTCCGCCCCGCGTGCTGCGCCGAGGCGTCCAGGAGCACGCCCACGTGCCGGCCAGGGTTGGGCAGCGCCGAGTAGGGCTTGCCGAGAACCGTCGACACGCCGGAGGTGGGGACCGTCAGCCCGCAGATCGCACGCATCGTCGTCGTCTTGCCGGCGCCGTTGGGCCCGAGGAAGCCGGTCACCCGGCCCGGGCGCACCTCGAAGGACACGTCGTCGACGGCCGTGAAGCCCCCGTACCGCTTCGTGAGTCTGTCTACCGTGATCATGCACCCATCGTGTCCGCGTGCTGCGCCCGGCACATCGGCCGACGGCATGGCACCGGCTACGACTTTGGTCGCAGTTCGCCGTGCCGGCGCCGACGACGGTCGGTTCCCGACCCGGGACCACCGCCCTAGGCTCGAGGGATGGTGACACCCCGTGAGGCCGGCTTCGCGCCGCCGCCGCTGTCGGTATGGGGGCGCGTCTGGCGCCTTCTGGCCGCCATCGCCGTCGGCGGGCTGTCCTGGATCGTCACCGCCGAGTCCCTGCCTGCCGGGGAGGAGGGCTTCGTGGTGCTCGACCTGGTCCTGGGCATCGCGGCCATGGTGCTGATGACGCAACGCCGCCGGTGGCCCGTGCTGGTCGCGGTGCTCACCGTCGCTCTGACCACCTTCTCGGCCGCGGCGGTGGGCGCGGCCGGCATCGCCGTGATCTCGCTCGCCACGCGGCGCCGGTGGAGCGAGGTGCTCGGGGTTGCCGGCCTGTGGCTCGTCGGAAGCGTGATCAGCGCCGAGTACTACCCGCCGGCGGCGACCGACGCAGGCGCCGGTCCCTGGTGGCTGGGCCTGCTGATGGCGGTGCTGAGCATCGCAATCCTGATCGTCATCGGCTTCTACATCGGGGCGCGCCGCGAGCTCGTGGCGAGCCTGCGCGCCCGCGCCGAGACCGCCGAGCGCGAGCAGTCCGCGCGCGCGGACCAGGCTCGCGTCACCGAGCGGGCCCGCATCGCCCGAGAGATGCACGACGTCCTCGCCCACCGCATCTCGCTGGTCGCCATGCACTCGGGAGCACTGGTCTACCGCACGGACCTCACCGCACAGGAGACCACCCAGACGGCCACCGTCATCCGGGACAACGCCCATCTCGCTCTGGCCGAGCTGCGCGAGGTGCTGGGAGTGCTGCGCAGCCCAGGCACCCCGCCTCTCTCCCCCGATCGCCCGCAACCCAGCCTCGCGTCGCTGCCCGAGCTGATCGAGGAGGCGCGCGCCGCCGGGGAGAGCGTGGAGCTGCGGACCGAAGGGCTCTCGGGTGACCTGCACGGGATGCCCGAGACCACCGGGCGCACAACCTACCGCGTCGTCCAGGAGGCGTTGACCAATGCGCGCAAGCACGCCCCGGGCGCCCCGGTGCACGTGACGATCACGTCCCGAAGCGACCGGCTCGTCATCGAGGTGCGCAACCCCTCCTCCACAGGACGCCATGAACCGCTGCCCCGGTCCGGCATGGGTCTGGCGGGCCTGCTCGAACGCGTCACGCTCGCTGGCGGCGGGCTGAGCCACACGGTGGACCGCGCCGGGGACTTCGTTCTGCGAGCATGGGTGCCATGGCCGACGTGACGATCTCCGTGGTTCTCGTCGACGACGATCCCCTGGTCCGTGCCGGGCTGCGGATGATCCTCGGCGGGGACCCGTCGATCCAGGTTGTCGGCGAGGCGGCGGACGGGCTGGAGGCGGTCGATGTCGTCACTGCGACCCGGCCCGACGTCGTGCTGATGGACATCCGCATGCCACGCATGGACGGCCTGGCCGCAACCGCGCAGCTGCTCGCGAGGCGCGCAGAGGCAAAGGTCATCGTCCTGACGACGTTCGACACGGATGACATGGTCCTGACGGCGCTCCGTCTCGGCGCAAGCGGCTTCCTGCTCAAGGACACCGATCCGGAACGGCTGGTCGCCTCGGTGCGCGCCGTCGCCGCCGGGGAGCCCATGCTGTCGCCGAGCGTGATGGCACAGCTCATCGCCGTCGTGGCCGGTGACCACACGAGCGATCGCAGTCGCACGGCCCTGGACCGGCTTGACCGGCTGACCGACCGCGAGCGCGAGGTCGCGATCGCCGTCGGGCAGGGCCTGTCGAACGGTGAGATCGCTGAGGGGCTTTTCATGAGCGTGGCGACCGTGAAGTCGCACGTCGGGCGCCTGTTCACCAAGCTCGAGGTGGACAACCGGGTCCAGATCGCGATTGTGGTGCACGACGCGGGACTGGGCTGAGTCAGGCCGCCTTGGGCGTGCGCCGCCTGCGGACCACGACGGCGCCGTCGTCCATGTCCTCGAGCTCGCGCCCCTTGGTCTCGGGAACCTTCCACAGCACGAAGAAGAAGGACAGCACAGCGAACGTCGCGTAGAAACCGTAGGCGAAGGTCAGCCCGATCTCGGCAAACTGCGGGAAGGTCGTGGAGATGAAGAAGTTGGCCGCCCACTGCGCGGCCGCGGCGACGGCGAGCGCGCCGGCCCGGATCCGGTTGGGGAACATCTCTCCCAGCAGCACCCACACGAGCGGGCCCCACGTCGCTCCGAAGAACACCACGAATGCGTTGGCGGCCACCAGCGCCGTGGTCGCCCATGCCCCGGCCAGGCTGGCGGTCTGCGTGCCGTCCGCGGCGGTCTCGAGGGTGGCCTGGGAGAAGGCCACCGCCATCGTCGTCAGCGCCACCGCCATGCCCGCGGAGCCGACCAGGAGCATGATGCGCCGGCCGACCTTGTCGACCAGCAGAATCGCCACAATCGTCACGACGATGTTGGTGACGGACGTGATGACGGTGATGGTCAGCGCGTCGGACTCCTCGAACCCCACCGAGCGCCACAGCGTCGTCGAGTAGTAGAAGATCACGTTGATCCCGACGAACTGCTGGAACACCGAGAGCAGGATGCCCACCCACACCACAGGCTTGAGCCCGAAGGCCTTGCCACGCAGGTCGCGCAGCGACTCCTTGTTCTCGGAGTCGATGGTCGCCTTGATCTCCTCGATCTTGAGGTTCACGTTCTGGATGCCCGTGAAGTCGAACAGGACCTGGGACGCCTTGTCGTACTTGCCCCGCGCCACCAGGAAGCGGGGCGACTCGGGCAGGCGCAACGCCATGAGCCCGTACACGGTGGCGGGCACGATCTCCGCCAGGAACATCCAGCGCCAGGCCTCCCGGCCCAGCCACAGCTCGTTCGCCGCACCCCCGGCCGTGTTGGCGAGCAAGGCGTCGGACATCAGGGCGACGAAGATGCCGCTGACGATGGCGAGCTGCTGCAGCGACCCGAGCCGCCCTCGCACGTGGGCGGGCGAGACCTCGGCGATGTACGCGGGAGCGATCACGGACGCCGCACCGACGCCGACGCCACCGAGCACGCGCCAGGCGATCAGGTCCACGACGTTGAAGGCCAGCGCCGAGCCCACGGAGGAGGCGAAGAAGAGCACGGCGGCCACGACCATGACGGGGACGCGCCCGTACTTGTTGGCCACGGGTCCTGCGAACCAGGCGCCGACGGCGCAGCCGATCAGCGCCGAGGACACGGCGAAGCCCTTGAGGCCTGCGCTCAGGCCGAAGCCCTCGGCGAGCGCGTCCACCGCACCGTTGATCACAGCGGTGTCGAAGCCGAAGAGGAAGCCACCGAGGGCCGCGGCGATACAGATCGCGACCACGCGCCCGTTCAGGCGGTTGACCGCAGGCTTGTCCGGCATGGTTCTGGCCCTTCCGTACGGATAGTGCTCACCCTAGGACTGCGCGGCCTCGGGCGCGAGGGGGGTCAGGGCCTGGCCGAGGCGCTCATCTGCTCGAGCGTCTTGCCCTTGGTCTCGGGCAGTGCGAAACGGACAAAGACGAAGGACAGCGCGGCCATGACGGCGAAGACCGCATAGCTCCCGGCAAGACCCAGCACGTCCTCCATCACCGGGAATGCGTGGACGACAGCGTAGGTGGCGATCCACTGGGTGGTCGTCGCCACGGCGAGCGCGGCAGACCGGACCGAGTTGGGAAACATCTCCCCGAGCAGCACCCAGCCGAGCGGACCCCACGTCATCCCGAAGAACACGACCATGAGGTTGACGCCGGCGAGTGCGACGACTCCCCAGCCCTGGGAGATCACCAGCTCGCCCTGCGCCCCGGTGGTCGACTGGGCGAAGGCCAGCGCTGCGATGCCGAGCGACGCGGCGGAGCCCGCTGAGCCGACCATGAGCATGAGCCGACGCGGGAAACGGTCGGCGAAGACGACCGCGACGAGCGTGACGAGGATGTTGATGATCGCGGTGATGATCGAGACGGTCAGCGCGCCGCTCTCGGAGAAGCCGACAGAGCGCCACAGCGAGCTCGAGT
>JBQGOU010000096.1:0-10432 GCA_052086865.1 Cellulomonadaceae bacterium | reverse complement strand
CGCCTGGCGACTTGAGCGCCCGGCCGCGAGGAGCGGTGGTCCCGAATCGGGACCACCGCTCACGCCCCCGTCGCCGGATGTCGCGGGGGCGCCGAACTGGGTGGCGGCCTGGCGGCGAGCGGCCTCGATCTCGAGCTCGGCCTTGATCTCCCGGTACAGCTCGGCTGCTTCCAGGCTGGTGAACGGTTTGCGTACGGCGTTCTCGTCCTGCTCGGCGAGCATCCGGTGGGCGCCCTCGGAGACGCGGCGAACCCACACGTTGACGGTGTGCCAGCCCAGCTGTTTGACGGCCTCGAGGCGTCGTAGCCCGCATATGAGCACGCCGTCGGGTGTGATGGTGATGGGCTGGAGCAGGCCGCGGTCGCGGATCGAGTCGATCAACAGGTCGAGGTCGCCCAGGTCCTTGCGGTGGCGTACCCCGACGACGATCGACTCGACGCTCTGATCCAGTTTGAGAAAGCCTTCGTCGTCACACATGGCTCGCCTCCCAGTCCAGGCTGTGCACGGTCGACAGCGCGAGCACCACGGTGTCGTCGTGGATGAACTCCTCGACGACGCCGCCTGCGACCAGGCGCACCAGCAACCCTCGGTTGCGTGGGATCAGTCGCTGGGCGTTGTCCGGACTGCCGAGCACGACGGTCAGGAGCCGGGTCCAGGCGCGCTGGTCGAGGTCGAGACGGCCGCGCGCCATGCGGTCGCGCCGCAGGTACTCGAACGCGGTCGCCGGGTTACCGGCCAGCTCCAGCCTCCCGGCGATGTACTCCAGGGCGAAGGTCGCGGTCTCGCCCGGCCACCCGAACGCCCGGAACAACCGCACCGCCTCGGCGATAGCCGTCTGCATCTCGACCGGTGCGACATCCCCGGCCTTCGTGGTCCGCTTGACCCGGGAGTCGTCGACGACGTCGTCTGTCAGGAGTCCAGCCTCCAGGAAGGTCCAGTCCCGGTCGCAGATGCGTTGCGGGTCGTGGACGTCGACCGCGTGCCGGGCTGCCCGGTCCCCGCACAGCAGGGAGTCGCCGGTGAACTGTGCGACGAACGACCGCTGAACCGCCGTGGTCACCACCGCCCACGGATCGACCGCGCGGAGCAGGCTCGGAGCACACATCGCCTCGAAAGCGAACGCCGCACCGTCTTCGACGGGTTGGCGGTGCTTGCGGGCAAGCGGAGCGAACCGATGCATGCAGTAGCGCGCTAGCTCGGTGCCCACAGTGCTGGTCCAGCCGGTCGGGTCATCGGGGTTCGCGAACCGGGCCAGCAGTGCCCGGAGCCCTTCAGACGTGGTGAAGTCGTTCATGCCAGCTGCACCCCCTCATCGTGAGGACCAACGAGAGTCGGGTCCGTCGGGTCCACCTGGTCCATGGGATCGCCGCCGCCACCGACGTCCCGCGTGAGGGACTGACGAGGCGGAGGGTCGAAGTCCAGGTTGGGTGCCGTGCGGGCTGCAACCTGATCGCGCGCCGCGCGCACGACCTTGACCGGGGCGCGCCAGGCGCCACGAGCGAAGGCCGACTGCAACTCGGTAACACGACCAAGTAGCTCGCGTCCCACGAGCGTCGGCAGCTCTGATGGACGCACCCAGGACACGTGCGGGCGTGATGCGCTCGATGTCGGCAGCGCTGTCGAGGCCCACACCGGGCCGGGCCTCGACGGATCGCCATGCACGACCAACGGGGGCGCCTCGATCGGCGTCGAAGGGGCGAGCGAAGCCAGGCCGACAGGCTCGCGGGAGTGATCGTGGAAGTCGGGAGGGCTCACAGTGACACCACCTCAGAGCCGAAAGGGTCGTGGGTCTCGTCCAAGTCCGGCTCGGGCCGCGCAGCACGGTCGGGCGTATGGTCTGCGGAACTGGGAAGGGGCGCGGTTCGCTGGAACGCAGAGACAACTGTCCGCTCGGCCTCGCGAGGGCTCAGCCCATTGTCGACGGCGGCATTGCCAAGGACGCCGATCGTCGAGGCGTAATCGAAGCTCGCCTCGACCATCCGACACGCCGCCCAGAACAAGGCACTGTTGCGGCCACCTACCTGCGCGTTGCGCACGAAGTAGGCAAGCGCCTCCGGGTCGGCGCCGCCTCGCGCGGGCTCGTATCCGGGCGAGCGAGGTGAGACAGGCGGGTCGAGGAATCGGCGCAGTGCAGCGGAGTCGACCGGCCCCGGTGCGTGATTCGCTACGGCAATCACCTCGTAGCGGCGCACAGCCCCGTCGACCTCGATGCGCGACGGGGGAGCGATCACGTAGCCGCCGTCGCCGCGGAAGTCGACGTGGGTCCGAGGCGACTGCCACGAGCGTTGCTCGACGCCGACCGGGTGGGGGAAGTACACATGCATCCCGCCAGACGGCGTGCGCACGCACCACACCCACTCACCGACCAGCCCAGCCTCACGCGCCTTGGCCATCGCAGGGAACCCGGACGCAGCGCCGTGCACGTCGACGTCGACAACATCGACTCCGGTGAACGCGCCGGTAGGCAGGCCAAGGTTCGCCTCGGGGAACCTGCGCCACCACCACGCGACCCGTCCGGGGTCCGCCGTGGCGTCCTTGAACCCATGCGCGGTCAACGGCTCCTTGCCACCCCGAGCGCACGGGAAGACCGCGATCCCAGACTGCGCGAAACCCAGCGCGGCATCGGCCAGCGAGTCGCACGACGACGCCAGCGGAAGTGTGTCGTACGCCCAACGCGGGGGAGCAGTCGAGATGTCCATGCCCGCCACGCTGGCAACCGCGCGTCCTACTTTGCGTATCCCCAGAACCTGTATCCCTACGGGGATACGCGGCGTCATCGCAGGTCAGATGCGTCTGCCAAGGTCGAGATGTGGGGCTCTTGAAGCCGCTCGAACGGCCCGAAGATGTCAAGACCGGTGGAGGATCCGCGGTCTCCTGAGTTTGTTCACTCCGGTCGGGTTTCGGCGGGCTTGAGTCTGTGACCTGCGGTGATGTTCTGCGGTCGGGGTTGTTTCACGCACCAAGGTGGTCGGTAGGTCGCACGTTGGCCAAGTGCGCCAAGGGCGCCTGGCGGGATCAGCTGGCCGCGGCGTGCTTCACCTACGCTGTGGCGGCCAGTGACGTGAGCCTCGTGCTCTACGACGTCACCAACCTCTTATGCCGACGTCGGCATAACAAGGTCTATCCGTCCTCATACGTGTTCCGGCCACACTCCGCGCGACGCGTCACGCTTCACCTGCCCGGGGCCCGGCCATGGCAGAACGCGTTTACACGGCTCTTCGCGGACACGCATACCCTGCCAGTCGCCGTTACCTGACCACTCGCGCAACCGCGGCACGATGAGGATAAAATGGACAACCGGCGTACGACGCCAGGACCCCACCTCTGCCCTCGACACGTAACAACGCCTCGATCACGTCGGCACGCTCCGACCACAGTTCATCTGTGGCTCAAGGCCGAGAGGTCCTGAGTTTCTTCAGTACAGCATCAGTGAAGGATTGTGGCTTCACTGACTCACGGGTCAGCGGCTCACCGTCTTGCACAGCGTCAATAACGTCGCAAGCTGATCGGAACAGATCTACCGCCTTGTTGTCGTTCCACAGCATGTCGTTGATTTTCTTCGCATAGCGTTCGATCTTGTTAGCCGTGAGTGCTGGCATCTCACTGCCCGCTGCGAGGTGTCGTGCCGCCATCAAGATGTGGAAACGCGCAGGCTTGTAACCGACGGGAATTTGTCCGTTGCGGAAGAAAAACTCGAGCTTATAGTATGCGAAAGCCGCCGTGTAGTACGGCTCGATCTTGTGAGCGGGGCTGAAGATTGTCTTTCCGACGAATGGCTTCAACTCTGAATAGTAGTTGGCTGCCCTACGTGGCTCATCGAGGAACATTGCCGCGAATGAACGCATTTCGAGCGTCTTCGTCACGATCCGAACCTTCTCCACATTGGCTGTGTTGTACTGCTTTGATCTCCGTTCGTAGTGCAGCCGGTGGCGCTCATCGAACGCCCCCATAAATGCTTCAAGCTGTTTCTGGAATGTGCTCAAGGCGTACAGGTCGTCATCCGTGACCTGTGTCTGGCGATTCGTCGCGGTGATAATGGAGTTGATGACCTCTTCGTCATTCGTGGCGATAACCTTGAAGGGAACTCCAAGCGCGCCCGGCAGCTCCTCCCGATTGTTGTATAGAACGTGGCTTGTCTGACACCCGTTCACAATCTGGTAGTCGGACACGTAGAACTTGTTCCCCGTGTTCCGGAGGCTTCGGGCGACGAGCGTGACACCATTATTCAGTACGGCAAAGCGATCCCGCCCCTCGCTAGTGCCCAGGCTTCGAGCAATCTCACTGTTGACGGGGTTGTTGCCTTGAAAATCCCGAACGTTGTCATAGAAGATATGTTTGCGGATCGTTCCTGATTCGGGATCGGACACGACGCGCAGGAACTCGTCTAGAGGAAGCACGCCCACATACGACTCACTCACGCCCTCGATATCTGGCACGGTCACCTTGTTGGCGAACGTGAACTCCACCGATGCAGCGTTCTTGCTTCTCGTCCAGCTCGCCTGAATCTCCGAAGCTCCATACGGGCGGAGGGACACTCGGCTAAAGAGATTCGTGTCGTCGAGATTCGATTCAGCCTTAGCGATCTTGCCGAGTAGATGTGCGTCGTCGACCCACTTTCCCGTCGTCACGAAGGAAAGCTCGCATGTTGGTTTCTCGTGCTTGAACTGGACGCTGTGGGAGTAGATCCAATCCATAAGCTCCCGGAGGTGAACGATACGTTCCGACATCGGCAGGCTTGGCACTTCGGCGAAGAACTCGATTGCGCCTTCTCCGAAGGCACCGATCTCCTCACCGCTGAAACCGCTAGACGTCTTGGCCTGCACGAAGATGAAGCGGACGTCTAGGAAGTTGTTGACTTTGAGTAGTTCCTCGATTTCCTCAACTTCGGTAACCAACACGCCGTTCACGACGATGGCAACTCCGTCTAGAGTCAGATCGTTTCCACCGCCCGTGTGGACATCCGAGATGTTGAACTCTTCGTCGTACGAATCCGAGAGGATGCAGTAGTTCGCGAAGTGCTCAAATGTCGTTGTTTCGTCTCCGACCGGGAGGCTCTGCTCTGCGCGGAAGTTTTCAACGTAAGAGGTTGTGATGCGGTCCACTCTTGCATGATGTCATGGGCGTCAAGCCGTCGATCGATTGGCGCTGCGCGGCGCGTCGGTCAAGACGACCGCCAACCGGGCCGGATGGCTCGCCAGAGCGACGACCGCGACGGTCCGCCTCAGTGCGGCGACTGTCGCCGGCCGACGACCCTACGTGGTCCATCTGCGCGCGATGATCTCGGCTGTCCGGCCGGGCGGCATGATGGGTCCGTGTTCGTCGTCTGTGCGGTCGATGATGTCGTGTTGGAGCTTGGTGCGGGCGAGTTCTGCGTGGCCTTCGGCGGCGAGGACGTCGATGAGGTCGAGACGGGCGGTCTCGTCTTCGGGTGCGGCGAGGATCGCGACGTCCGCTGCGCGGCGCGCGAGCGCGAGGTTGTTGATGGCCATGGCGTGCATCACGACGGCGTGGGCGACGTCGGCGATTGCGCACGGGGCGATGAGGTCGAGCCGGTCGGATTCGTCGAGCCATTGCCAGTTTGAGTGCGCTTGGGTGAACGGCACCCCGGACACGAGCGCGAGGGCAAGCTCGAGGTCGTCGATGCCGTCCTTGCTCGAGCCACGCAGCTGGGCTCGGACGCGCAGGAGCTTGAACAGGTCCCAGTCCACGAGGACGTCGTCGACCTGGTAGCGGTACTGGCCGCACGCTTGGGCTGCGCGGGTGTCACCGGCTTTCGGGATGAAGGGGAGGCCGGTTCGCGGGTTGTGGCCCATCCAGGTGCGTAGTGTCTTGATGGCGTCGCGGACGCTGGTTCCGCCCGCGATGGTCTGTAGTTCGTCGCTGGTGACGCCGTTGGGGTGCAGGGCGAGATAGCCGAGGAGCCCGGTGAGGTAGGGGCGTCGCTTGGCGGCGGCCATCGCGTTGCCGCGCCCGTGAGCTGTGACGGGGCCGAGGACGGTGAGGCGTGGCCGGGAGCAGTCGTTCCCGGCGAACCAGTCCGCCACGTCGGCATCCAGGTCGGGGTGTTCGTCCTCGAACTTCGCGAACTTGTCGCTGGGTACGCGTGGCGAGAGGGTGGCGACGTCCTGCGCCGTAGCAGCGGACGTCTCGACGTACACCTCGGTGGGCAACGGAAGCAGCGAGGTTTCACCGGCGGGCTCGGCGCCGTCATCCGGCCGGTCTTCGACCATTGCTGGGAGCAGCGCCCCGCCGGCGTCGGCCATCATGGCGATCCCCTCGGTCGTTCTCTCGTCGACCGGGTAGGGGATGCATGGGGTGTCCTCGGTGGTGCAAGTGAATGCGGCGACGCCGCGGGCCTCCTCGACGCTCAGTCCGGCGGCGTCGAGCTCGAGCCTGAGCAAGGGGAGCGAGAGGCGTCCGTCAATGATCGTCGCCGCGACGTCGTCGGGCTGTGGAGCGCCGCCAAGCATGACGATGGCGGCGCCGGGTCGGGCGGGGTGGTTGCGGATCGCGGTGATGAGGTCGCGCACGCCCTCGCCCTGGCCTCTCGCCGCGGTGGTCAGGAGCACGATGTGCCCGTCGGGGTCGAAGGTCAGGACTCCGCCTGCGGAGTCGACCGCACGTTCGATCTCGACGAGCGCAGCCGGGTCATCCTCGGCGAAGTGGGTGAACCGGAGCGGGTTGATCTGTGCGAGCTCCTCAGCGATCCCGACGGCGTGGACGTTGACGAGCATCGACCATGGGTTCAGGGCGAGTTCGGCTGCGATGAACCGTCCGAGTGCCTCGGCCAAGGTGGCATCGCCGCCCACGACCAGTGCCCCGGTCTGCTCGAGGTTGAGCAGCCACACGTGCCCGTCGGGCGAGCTGCCGATGGTGACCAGCAATGGGTAGGGCGGAACCCCGGCCGCCGGTGGGTACTCGGTCATCGGTGCCGACCACACGCGGTCCTGGCCGGTCCAGGGGGAGGGCAGGACCGCGTCGGAGGCGAGGTGCAACCAGGCGTGCTCGTCGGACAGCTCGACCGCAAGCACCGCAGGATGGTCTTGGGGGCTGGGGTAGTGCGCGGCGAGCTCGCGCAGCATCGCGTCGAGGCTCTGGAGCTTGGCGACGTTGGGCGCGCCCGAGGTCTTGGTCGTGCGGTCGACGGCGCCCAGGTCCGGTGGTGGTGGGGCGAGCATTTGCCCGGGCTGGCGGTAGCGCAGCTGGGTGCGGCGCATCGCGCGGACGACGAGCAGCAGCGCGCCGGCGAGCAGTGCTCCCGGTCCGAGCAGCCCTGGCAGCAGCGAGCCCATGGTCGATGGCGTGTGGTCGGAGGTCTCGGCATCGGGCGCGGGCTCGTCGACAGCCTCTGGTGTCCTGGTTGGGGTCGGCTCGTCGGTCGGCGAGGGTGAGGGCTCCTTGACTGCGCGAGGGCTGGGTGCCACCGGTCCGGCCGGTGGCGCGGTTGCGCGTTCGGCGGCCGGGGGCGTCGCAGCTTCGGTGGGTGGCGGGACGGGTTCGACGGCGGTCTGCGCCACGGTCTTGACCTCGACGTCGGGCGTGGTGTTGAGCTGCCATCCCGGTTTGATCAGGTTGGGGTCGGTCAGTCGTTCACCGCCTGGTTGGTCGAGGTGTTGGGAGGCGTCGAAGATGTCCGGGTAGCGGGTGGCGTTGCCGAGCTGGTCTTGGGCGATCTGGGAGAGGGTGTCGCCGGCCTGGACGATGTATGGCTCGTCGTCGGCCGGTGTGGTGACGAGGTCGGTGTCGGCGGGGAGCAGGAGCACTGTGCCGGGCGTGATGAAGTCGGGCTTGCCGCCGAGGAGCTCGGCGTTGATCGCGGCGATCTGGGTGTAGCGCAGTGGGTCGCCGAGCACTTTCTGGGCGATCTTCCACAGGCTGTCGCCGCGCTTGACCGTGTACTGCACTGCTCCGGGCACCGCTGCCGGTGGCTGGCGAGTCTCAGTCGCGGCGGGTTCCGTCGTTGTTGCCACTGGCGCCGCACGGGTTCGAGTCGTGGTGATCGTGGTTGTGCCGTGGTCTGGGTGCGCCGGGGCGGCGATGGCGAACGCGGGCATTGCTGCGCCCGCTGCCTGCGCTGTGGGGGCGGAGGTCGAGGTCGTCGCAGGGACGGCGATGAACAGCATTGCCGCCCAGGTGAGAAGCGTGCGAGCGGCCTGCTGCGGAGCGCTCAAGCCGCGGATCTGGGGGGCGCGGGTGCCGCGTGCTACGGCGACGATCTCGAGGGTCAGGCACCAGGCGAGCACGGCCCACAGGGCCCAGGCGATGAGGCCGAGACCGACGTAGGCCATCGTGCCGTCGTCCGGGGCGAGCAGCCGGGACCACAGCGGGTGCGTGGCGAGCGCAAGAGGGCTGAGCCCGAATCCGGTGAGCGCGAACGGCACCCCGGCCGTGAACGCGACCAGGGCGAGGCTGGCGGCAAGGCCGAGCAGTCGCTGTTTGAGGTTCATCGTTCGGTATCTCCCATCGTGCGGATCACGCGGGCGGTGGCCTCCCCGGACACGGTCAGGTTCGAAATGCCGACGATGCCGAGGAACACCGGGTCGTAGGTTCGGGTGACGGACACCTGGATCTGGGTGCCGCCGGTGATGGTGACCGCGCCGGACACCTCGGCGGCGGCGAGGTAGTCCGTCGCTGCCGTGCGTGCCTGCCCGACGGCGATCGACGGGTACTGGCCTTGGACCGCCGCGGCGTCGAGGTGTTGCCCGCCGGCCCGGGCGGCCTGGGCGGCCAGGTCGCGGGCGTGCTGCTGTGCGCGGACCTGCCCGCCGAGGTCCACGGCCGCCCCGATGCAGATGATCATGATGAGCGAGGCGGTCACGGCCCACACGGACACTGACCCCCGCTCTGGATCCTCGCCGGAACCCCTGAGGAACCGGCGCAGGTGGCGGGCCCGGATCATCTTTGCCTCCAGGTGTCTACGGGGCTGTGCATCGTGGCCCGCACGGTGTGTGTGCCGGGCACGCCCGGCACGGACAGGTCGGCGAGGTTGATCGTGCAGGTCACGGTTGCACTGACCATGGCGGGCACCCCGATCGCGGCGTCGAGCCCGGCGGTGTCCACGGACACTGAACTGGAGGCGCAGCGCAGGCTGTTGTTCGCCAGCGCGTACTCGATCGCCTCGGCCGCGTTCGTGCGGGCTTCCTGGGTCGTGCGGGCGATCGATGCGGCTCGTGCGGCGTCGGCGGCGACCGCTTCGACTCCCTGGTGCGCGACGGCGGTGCGGCCGGCGAACACGAGGAGCCCGACGAACAGCCCGAAGGCGGGCACCAGGATCACGGCCTCCACGGCCGCTGAACCCCGCTCATCCTGACGCCCCCACAGGCGGCGACCGCGCGCGATCACGGCGCCGTCATCCTCTCCACGGGTGCTGAGGCCGCGGCCGAGACCGGCAGGCTGACGCCTGGCAGGAGCGTGGTCGAGTACCCGGTGACGGTGATGTGCGCCGACGTCGCGGACCGGTCACCGTCGATCGAGGCCCCGGTGATGACGTTGCCGGTGTCGGCGACGAAGTCCGCCGCGGCGGCGATCCCGGCCGAGGCGTTGGACCCGAGCCGGGCCGCGGTGCGCGCCCCTTCCTGGGCGGCGGCGATCGCCACGGTGCGCGCGTGGTAGTAGAACGCGCCCTGCACCGCGAGGAACACGATGAGGAACAGTGCGGGAAGCACCAGGATCATCTCGATCGACGTCGAGCCGCGCTCAAGGCGCCCACCACCGTCTCGTGTGGTCGGCTGGGCGTGGCGCGGCGCGCTAGGAGATGAGGCCGGACTGGTTCTGGACATAGGTGGTGATCGCGGCCACGACGACGGCGACGATCGCGATGACCGCGACCGCCCACAGCACGTGCTCGATGGTGACCGACCCGCGCTCGGAGCTCTCATCGGGCGGCGGACTGGTGATCCATGCCCTGAGCAGGCTCAGGGCGGTGAGCAGAGGAAGCATGGTCTTGTTCCTTCCAGAGGGGTTCGGTGTGGTGTTGGTGTGCGGGCACCCTCAGGGCGGGGGTGCTCGGGATGGGTCAGGTGGCTTCGAACATGCCGAGCAGGGCGGGGGCAACGAGCAGTGCCATGAACACGACCCCGAGCAGGGAGCCAGGGATGGACATGCGCTCACCGACCGCGTTGGCGGCGGCGAGCTCATCGCCCAGCATCGCGGTGCGCAGCGCGGCGGAGCGTGCGCGCAGGGTGGTGTAGACCGCGGCACCCTCGGCCCCGGACAGGCGCATGATGTCGGCGAAGTCGCCCAGTTCGGGCAGAGCGAGCTCGTCGGAGAGCGTGCGCAGCGCGTCCCATGGTGGGACACC
Source organism: Cellulomonadaceae bacterium (assembly GCA_052086865.1). GTDB lineage: Bacteria > Actinomycetota > Actinomycetes > Actinomycetales > Cellulomonadaceae > Flavimobilis. The sequence goes on along the minus strand of JBQGOU010000096.1, from coordinate 132 downwards.
GGACCACCGCGAACGGCGCAGCTCCTCGCCCAGGCGGGTGAACACCCACGAGTCGCCGACCTCGGCCGCCGACTCCATCTGAGGGGCCTGCCAAATTTCGGACAATGAGATTCGGTGTGTTATGCCGCTTGG
>JBQGOU010000095.1:0-10502 GCA_052086865.1 Cellulomonadaceae bacterium | reverse complement strand
ATGGCCGCCGGCCTGCTGGTGGCGGCCGTCGCGGGCCTCGACGGGCTGGTGCAGCAGGCGGCCACACACGCCTTCGGCTGGCGTCAGCCGGCCATCGTGCTGGGCGCGCTGCTCGTGGCGCTCGTGCCCGCCGGGGCCCTGGCCCGCTCCGTGCACGTGCAGGACCTGGCCGCGGCCACGGGCCCGGGGCTGCACGTGACGGGGGAGGTGCTCCCCGCCGTGGCCGAGCAGGTTCAGGATCCGCCGCGCCAGGCACGGGTGCTTGTGCTCGACGTCGGCGCGCAGGTCACCTACCAGGTGATGCGCGCTGACGGCCCGCAGCTGGAGGACTCCTCCGCACTGCTCGCGGCCGAGGCGCTCGTCGCAGACCCGGCGCCTGCGGATCAGGACCCGGACACCGCCCTGGCCGAGCTCGTCGGGTCGCTGGTGGCCGGGGTCGATCCGGAGAGCTTCGTCGACCTGGGCATCGGCGGGGTGCTGGTCGCGCCCGGTACGGATGCGCAGGCACGCGCCCAGGTGGTCAACTGGCTCGACACGATCCCCAGCCTCGAACAGGTGGCCGAGAGCGAGTCCGGGGTGTTCTGGCGGGTGGCGGTGACTGATGACGCCGAGGGGACCTTCCAGCCGGCGTGGGCGCGGCTCACCACCGGCGAGGCCCCGGGCACGGCCTTGGCCTCGGACAGCATGCGTGTGGACGCGCAGACCGACGTCGGCACGGTGGTGCTCGCCGAGCGCGCCGACGCCGGTTGGCACGCCACCGTGGACGGCCGCGCGCTGCGCGTCGTGGACCACGGCTGGCAGCAGGCCTTCGAGGTTCCTGCCGTCGGACGCCTCGAGGTGTGGCACGAGGCCCGGCACGAGCCGTGGTGGGGCGCGGGTGTCGTGGCGCTTGCCGCGGTGTACGCGCTGCTCGCGGTGCCGGTGCGACGACGGGTGGGTGGCCGATGAGGATCGTCATGCGGGTGGTCTCAGGTGTGGCCGTGGTCGCGCTTGTGGGCGCCGTGGCCACGGGCGCCGATGCGCTCGATCTGGGGCACCGGGAGGTGCAGCCGGTGGCGCCGGTGGTGGCGACGTCCGCGCCGCTGTCCGCCGGGCTGGTCTGCCCGGGTCCGGCGCAGCTGGCGGACCCCGACAGCACGCAGGACCCGGACTTCGACCCCACGCCGGTCGACACCGTCGCCGGCGTCGGGGTGCTGGTGTCCCGGCCGAGCACGCCGGAAGGCGATCCGGTGCGCGGACTGGACGGGGAGTCCTACGGCCCGCTGCGCACAGGCACCGACGCCGCCGTCGGGCAGCTGGGCGTCGAGGGCCCGGTGTCCGTGTGGGCGCGACCGGACGAGGACGGCGAGCTCCACGCCGCCGCCGTCGCCTCCTCGAGCACCGCGGAGGGCGACCTGCGCGGTCTCGCCGCCGCGTCGTGCGCCGTGCCCAGCGTCGAGCAGTGGCTCGTCGGCGGAACCACCGAGGTCGGCACAAGCACGCGCCTGGTGCTGCAGAACTCCGCACAGACCCCGGCCTCCGTGCGCATCGACGTCTGGGGCGGGGGCGGCGCCCTCGACCTGCAGGGCCCCGCGGTGTTCACGGTTCCCGCGGGTGGCCAGACGACGACGCTGCTCGAGGGCCTCGCGCCCGAGGAACGTCGGCTCGCGGTGCGGGTCACCAGCTCCGGCGCCTTGATCTCCTCCTATCTGCAGGTCAACTCCCTGGACGGCCTCACCCCGGTGGGGGTCGACTTCGTGGCGCCCGCGGACGCGCCCGCTGCCCGGCAAGTGCTCAGCGGGCTGTGGGTGCCGGCCAGTGAGGTGGGGGATGAGACGGGCCCGGTGCTGCGCCTGCTCGCCCCCGAAGCGGAGCAGGTGACCGCCGAGGTCACCGTGCTCGGCCCCAGCGGACGCGTGCTGCTGCCCGGGGCGGAGCAGGTCACGGTCGACGGCGTCACGGACGTCAGCCTGGCCGGGCTGCCCGCGGGGCAGTACACCGTTGTGGTCGACGCGGACGCCCCTGTGGTCGCCTCGGCCGAGATCACCCGCTCGGCGAACTTCCCCGACTCGTCCGCGGACGGTGAGCGCGACGTGGCCGTGACGCCCGGACGCGTCCTGGCGGAGGCCGACGGTGATCGGGGTGCCGTGGCCGTGCCCGCTGACGTGCGCGGGCAGGTGCTGCTCGCCGCGGTGCCCGCGGATGTGCGGGCCGTGCCCGGCGCACTGCCGGGGGAGGCGTCGGACGACGCCGACGACGGTGACGCCGACGGCGCTGCAGGTAACGACGACGGCGCCGCAGGCGACGCGGAGTCGGACAGCGACGTCATCGAGGATGCGACGCCGACGTCGGTTGAGGTGACCGTCGTCGGCGCCGACGGCACGGTGGTGGGAACCCAGCGGCTCGACCTGGAGCCGGGACGCACCGTCGCCGTGGACCCGTGGGAGCTGGCCGACGGGGACGTGGCCGGGGTGCGGGTCAGCGCCGGGTCCGGAGACCCGGTGGCCTGGTCCTTCGTCGCGACGGCGGGTGCGGACCAGGACATGGTGGCTGTGCTCGCGCCGGTGCCCGTGCGCCAGACGCGCGTGGAGGTGGCGCTGCGCGCCGGGCAGGCCACGGGGCTGTCCCGGGTGGGTGCCGAGACGGCGTCGGAAGGCTAGGTGCTCTCCCCATTCACCTCGAGCGCGGCGCTGAGCTCGTCGGCTGAGGGCAGTGCAGCTCGGGCGTCGGAGGGCAGGCCGCGGTAGTCAGCGACGGCGCGGGTCCAGCCGTTCTCGGCTGCTCGCGCGGCATACCAGTCGCGCTCGCCGCGGGTGTTCAGGCGGTCCAGGAGCGTGACGACGTGTCCCCACGGCGGTTGTCCAACGCTGCGTGGGACGAACTCGTCTTCGGTCGGCCAGACCTCGGCGGTGCGGCGCATGTCGAGGAGGTTCGAGCGGGACCATCCGCGCTGTTCGGGGAACTCGCGTCGCAGGTCGGCCGCAAGACCGTCGACGACCTTGCTTCCCCATCCGGCCTGGGTCTGGCGTTCGAGGACGTCGTGGCCGGTCGACCAGTACAGGCGCAGCACCTCGGTGTTGGCCGCCCGGGTGGCAGGCACGCGGGCCGCCCGCACACGAGTCGTGAGGTCGGCGAGCAGCTGGCTGTAGCCATCGGGCTCCAGGTCCCCCTCTGCTCGTCATCACCGCGTCCTCTCGTCAGCCGGTGGGCGTGGTCGCCCAACCCGATGTGACGGATCGTACGGGGAGCCTCTGACAGCCGAGCCAGCCCTGCTCAGCTCCCCGCGAGCGCCGCGTCGATGCGGGCGGCGTCCGGAGAAGTTGCCGGACCGCGCGCCGTCACCGCCAGTGCGGCGGCGGCGTTGGCGCGCCGGACGGCCGTGACCAGATCGTCTCCGCGGGTCAGCGCAGCGCACAGCACTCCGCAGTGCGCGTCACCGGCGCCGTTGGTGTCCACGGCCACGACTCGCGGGGCCGGGACGTGCACGCTTGCTCCCGCCTCCGGCAGTGCGACATCCGCCCCGGCAGCCCCCGCGCGCAGCACGACGGCGCATCCCAGGGACTGCGCCAGGGCGCCGGCCCGATCTTCGCGCGGCGGAGTGCCGAGGCGGGCGAGGACCACGTCCGCCTCGCGGGAGTTGGTGCTCCACACGTCGGCCAGCCGGATCAGGGCGTGCAGCGTGTCCTCGGGGATCTCGCCGATCACCGGGGTCGGGTCGACGACGACGGTCGTTGTCGCCGGCAGGTTCGGCAGCCACTGGAGCAGTGCTGCGCGGTTGTCGAGGTGCAGCAGCGAGTAGCCGGAGACGTAGACGATGTCGTCCGCCGTGACGTGAGCGGCGTCGTAGTCGGCCACCGTGGCGTGGCCCTCGGCGCCGAGCGTCGAGATGAACGTGCGCTCGGCGGCGTCGTCGACGAGTGCGACGCAGAAGCCGGTGTCCTCCTCGGGGTGGGGCCGGCCGAGGACGGTGATCCCCTCGGCGGCCATCGCCCCGCGGACTCGGTCGCCGAAGGGTCCGGTTCCGTGGGCGCCGGCGTAGATGACCTTGCCGCCGTCGCGGGCGGCTGCTGCCATGACGTTGAAGCCGCCGCCGGCGGCGAGGGTGTGCCGGCGCGCGAAGGTGTCTCCGCCGGGGGCAGGAACCGCGTCGATCTCCATCACGAGGTCGACGATCGCCTGGCCGGTGTGGACGACTCGGCGTGTCATCGGGTCTCCTTGACCCGGGCGGCGCCGAGCAGGGCGTAGATCAGCGCTGCGGTGGCGAGTGTGACGAACCAGGCGAGGCCGTTCTGGCCGATCCAGGTGTCGTGCAGCGGGCCCACGTACCAGGGCGTCTGCCCGGGCTGCACCTGGAGGAACAGGGCTCCCACGGCGATGGCGACCAGCCAGGAGCCGAAGGCGCGCCACTCGACGCCGCCGCGGTACCAGTACCGCGAACCCGGCGCCAGGTCGAGCAGTCCCTCAGCGTCATAGGTCCGACGGCCGATCATGTCGACGCAGAACACGCCGATCCAGGCGACGATCGGGATGGCGAGCAGGGAGATGAAGGTGATGAAGGGACCGTAGAAGCCGTCGGCGAGCAGTAGGAAGCACAGGGAGGCGCTTGTGGTGACGACGACGTCGACCACAACGGCGTAGACGCGGCGCACTCTGAGACCGAGGGTGATAGTGGTCAGACCGGCGGAGTACACGGACAGGTGGTTGGACAGCAGCAGCCCGACGAAGGAGACCACGAGGTAGGCGACGGCTGCGCCGGAGGGCAGGGTGTCGCGGATCGCGTCCATGGGGTTGGATGCGCCGAGCACGGTCGAGTCCGAGGCGCCGAGCAAAGCGCCCATCGAGATCATGATGACCAGGGGGATTCCGGCCCCGGCAGCTGCCGAGGCGATCAGATGTGCCGCCTTGACGGTCGGGGCCTGGTAGCGCGCCATGTCGGCGCCAGAGCTGGCCCAGCCGATGCCGGTTCCGGCCGCGATCGTCCCTACGCCGGTGATGACGGCGGCGGCGCTGCCGGCCGGCGTGGCCAGGACGGCTGACCAGTCGACGTTGGCCACCAGGAAGATGATGACCACGAGGTTGAGTGCGCCGAAGATCCAGGTGGCCCATTTCTGCACCACGAGGATGACGGCGTGGCCCATTCCGGAGACGGCCACGGTGGCGGCCACGAACAGCGCGACGCCGATGACGGTGAGGGCCGGGACGTCGCGTGCCCCGGAACTGGTACCGAAGGCCAGGGAGCACATCGTGACGAAGGCGAGCGCCGCCGTCGAGGTGTTGACCGTCTCCCACCCGAGCCGGGACAGCAGCGCAACGGCCGTGGGCCCTGCGTTGCCCCGGACGCCGAAGGTGGCGCGGGACAAGGTCAGGCTTGGTGCCCCGCCGCGGCGGCCTGCGATCGAGATGACCCCGACGACGGCGAAGGCGCCGACTGATCCGAGGATGGCAACCAGCACGGACTGCCAGATGGACAGCCCGGCGGCGATGAGGGAGACGCCCAGGGGAAGGCCGAGGACGGAGATGTTGGCGGCGAACCACACCCAGAACAGCTGCATGGGGTTGCCATGGCGTTCGTCGATCGGGACGGGTTCGATGCCGCGTTGTTCCAGTGCGCCCAGGGCGCGGGGTGCTGAGGTGGTGGTCATGATCTCTCCATCGAGGGCAGGGCTGCGTTGCCGCATGCGGGCGTGGTGCCCGATGCGGTCGCGGTGGTGAACTTCCGGTCTGTTCAGCGCAGGGCGACGAGCCGATCCGCAAGGGATTCGAGCTCGAGGTGGTTGACCCGCGACACGGTGTCGCGGTGGTGGGGGGAGAAGGCGCTCGCGCCGCGGCACGCACCGAGCACGGCGCCAGCGATGGCCGCGACCGTGTCGGTGTCTCCTCCGAGTGTGGCCGCCAGGCAGAGCCCCTCGACTGGGGCGTCCGCGTAGCGGTCGGCGACCAGGAGTGCCGCGACGACGGACTCCTGGGAAGCCACCGAGGTGCCGACCACCTCGGTGACGAGATCGGCGAATGCGGCGTTGTCGAGCCCGGCAGTCAGCGGTCGAAGGTACTGCAGGCGCGCGGGGATGGAGGCTCCGGCGATCCAGTTGCCGTGCCGTTCCCCCTCGTGGCCGGCCTCGATCGCTGCGTCCAGGGCACTGGGCACGTCAGCGCCGTCCACTCCGGCACTCACGGCCGCGGCCACGGCCGCAGCGCCAGAGATCGCGATGGTCGTGTTGTGGGTGACCTGACAGCTCTCGATCACGGCGTTCAGGAGGCCGGGGCCACTGCGGTGCGCAATGCCGACCGGCGCGACCCGCATCGCGGCACCGTTGGTGGTGCCTGTGCGCCCGGTCTCCTCGGCCGGGCGGCCCTCCTGCAGTGCCGTGAGCGCCGCCTTGGTGGACGGGCCGAGCAGGTCGAGCGAGCCGCGGGCGATCATCGACCGCTCCCACGCGATGAGCTCGTGGGCCAGGGCGCCCGGATCCACATGACCGTTCCCGGCGACGAGGAGATGTCCGACGAGCACGGCCTGCTCGGTGTCGTCCGTGACGCTGCCTGCGGGCATGTTCGGGGCGATGGGCTGGTCTGCGGCGCCGGCGACGAAGTCGTCGATGGTGCCGTAGCGCTCGTGGATGAGACGTCGCGACATCGACTGGGTGGGCATGCCCAGCGCGTCGCCGATCGCCAGGCCGAACAGGGCGCCCCGAGCGCGGTCGAGGGTGGTGGCGTCGGACATCAGGACTCCTTGCCGAAGGTCAGCTGCAGGGTGAAGCGCTCGGGGTCGAGCAGCGAGACGACGTGTTCGACGAAGCGTCCGTCGTCCGCGAAGGAGGTGCGCACCGATCGCAGGAAGGCCGTGCCGGGGGCCCGTCCCAGCAGCGCGGCCTCGCGCTCGGTCAGCGGATGGATGTCAACGGTCTGGGACCCACGCGAGGCCACGAGGCCTTCGGTGCGCAGCGTCGCCCACAGCGAGCCGTCGACCAGACCGGTGCGGGGGAGGTCCGCCAGGGAACCGGTGGCGGGAATGGAGGCGCACTCGAAGGAGATGGCCCGCCGGCCGGCGCTCGCGGGAACCGTGCGCAGCCTGCGGACCGCGACGGCGTCCGTGAGCTCGACGCCGTCGGGCAGTTGCGGGATGTCCGACACCGCGACGGCGGCGATCTCGAGCACCTCCGTGCGCACGTCGCTGCCGGCGTCGGAGAACGCCTGTGCCCATCCCTTGCGCTGGTCGAGGCGGTGCCCGTCGAAGGTGACGAAGGAGCCCATCCCGCCGCGGGTGGCGATCAGGTTCTGGCGCTGCAGCTCGGTGAGGGCCAGGCGCACGGTGCCGCGCGAGACGGCGAACTCCCTGGCCAGGTCGTACTCTCCGGCCAGCCGCTCGCCGTGAGCGAAGTCCCCGTCCAGGATTCGTGCCGCAATCGTCTGCACGACAAGATCCTTCTTGCCGAACGCCATCGTTTTGGACATGTGTAAACATGTACACCCGCAGGCGGAGGTTCGCAAGTATGCGCCGAGGACGACGAGAGCTCAGTACCCCCCCGGGTACCCCGGGTCGATCTCCTCGGGGGAGCGGGCGAGCATGTGGGCGACCTGCTCCACGATGATGGTGCGCACCAGGTCGGCCATGTCCTCACGGTCCAGGGCACGGGTCTCGACTGGGCGCCGGTACACGACGATGCGGGAGGCGAGTCCGTCCGCGGCGGGGAAGTAGCGGCCCATGGGCACGCCGCGGTCCTCCCACGGTGCGGGGTCGGACGGCGGCACGTCCTCGACGGCGAACTCGGTGCCGTCCAGCTGCTTGGACCAGCCGCGCTCCAATCGCTCGACGGTCGCCAGGACCAGCTCGTCGAAGTACTCGGCGCGGGTGCGGTACGCCGGCAGGTGGGCGGGGAGCAGCGGACCGCGCAGGCCGCGGCCACGCCGGTCCCGCCGGCGCGGGCTGGCGGTGGCGGCGGCGCGGGGTTCGATCGGTGCGCTCACACGAGCCAGCCTAGCCCCGCGGCGTGTGCAGGCACGGGCGGGGCCGGCGGAGACGTACGATCTACCACTGTGAGGTCAGCCCGCCAGTGCACGCGCACCGCCTGTGATCACCCGGCCGTGGCGACCTTGACGTATGTGTACGCGGACTCCACCGCCGTGCTCGGCCCGCTTGCCCTGGCCGCCGAGCCCCACAGCTACGATCTGTGCGCCGAGCATGCGGACAGGCTCACGGCGCCGCGCGGCTGGGAGATCGTGCGACTCGCCACCGAGTTCGTGGATGCCGGGCCCAGCCGGGACGATCTGCTGGCGCTGGCCGACGCGGTGCGCGAGGCCGGGCGTGCGCCCGCCTCCCGCGGCCCCCGTCACGCCGCCGAGCCGGCCGCCGTGCAGGCGAGCGAGGTGGCCCGCCGCGGGCACCTGCGCATGCTGCGCGGGGACGGTTAGCCACCCGCCCGGTGCGGGTAGGCTGACGGGCACCATGCGGAGAGGACAGGACACGATGACGCAGCAGGACCACAAGCCGGCACAGGCCGAGCCCTTCGGCATCGAGTCCTGGGTGCGCGACATCCTGCGCTGCCCGGTGACGGGTGCGACGCTCGAGGACGGCGTGGGCCCGGACGGTGAGCCCGAGCTCGTGTCCACCGATGCCGAGAACCCTCTGGCCTATCCGGTGCGCGACGGTGTGCCCGTGCTTCTTGCCGACGAAGCGCGGCCGGTGCGCCGCTAGGCCGACGTCGCGATCCGGTCCAGCACCGGCGCGAGATCGCCGACGGCGGTCTCGATGCGGGCGTACACCTCGGGGGTGAGCAGGGTGGTCCGGTCGAAGTCGCCGGAGCTCGCGTAGATGCCCACGGGCGCGGTGGCGGCCTGGAAGAACCCGAACAGGGGTCGCAGCGCGTGCTCGATTACCAGCGCGTGCCGGTCGCTGCCGCCCGTCGCCGCGAGGATCACCGGGGTGTTGGCGAGCGCGTACTGGTCCACGAAGTCCACGAAGTGCTTGAACAGCCCTGTGTAGGAGCCGCGGAACACCGGGCTCGCGGCGATCACCAGGTCGGCACCCTCGACGGTCTCGATCGCCGTCAGCGCCCCCGCGTCGAGGTCCTCGCGGGCAAGGGCCGAGGTGAGCCCGGAACCGAGCGCGGCCACGTCGATCCGGGCGACCTCCACGGCGTGCGTCGCGGCGATCTGGTCCGCAACCAGCCCGATGAGGGTGCCGGTCTTGCTGGGCAGGGTGTAGGCGCCGTCGACGGCGGCTACGCGCACCGGGCGCGTCATGCCACGCCGTCCGCGGTGACGCTGCCCGCGGTGGCGTTGCCGGCCGCAGTGCCGCCCGCGGGCGTGCCGAGGGATCGGCGCACCTCAGGCAGCACCTCGGTGCCGAGCAGCTCGATCGCCTCGAGGGTTTCGCGCTGCGGGGTGTTCCCGAAGCCGATCTGCATGATGTACCTGTCGTGCCCGTACGCCTCGTGCTGGCGCAGGATCTTGTCCGTGATCTCGGCCGGGCTGCCGACGAACAGCGCGCCGGCCGCGCTCGCCGAGGCCGCGTAGGCCTGCCGGGGCAGCTGCACCCCCTGGCCGCGCTGGTGGAAGTTCTCCATCATGCCGCGGGCGAAGTAGGGGTAGGAGATGTCGAGGGCCGCCTGGCTGGTGCGCGCGACGAAGCCGGGTCCGTTGACGCTGACCCGCAGCCGGGCAGGGTCGTGCCCGGCCTGCGCGCCGGCCCGCCGGTAGAGGTCGACCAGGGGCGTGAACCCGTCATAGCGCCCGCCGAGGATGCCCAGGGCCATGGGCAGCCCGCGCTCGCCGGTGCGGATGGCGGAGGCAGGCGTGCCCCCGACGGCGACGGCGACGGGTATGCGGCGGTCCTCGTACGGGCGCGGCGCCACATCCGCCTCCTCGAGCGAGGGCCGGAACCGCCCGGACCAGGTCAGCGGGTTCTGGTCCGCGATGGCCAGCAGCAGGTCGAGCTTCTCCTCGAACAGGTCCGCATAGTCGTTCAGGTCGTAGCCGAACAGGGGAAAGGACTCGGTGTAGGAGCCGCGTCCCACGATCATCTCGGCGCGCCCGTGCGAGAGGTTGTCGAGGGTGGCGAACTCCTCGAAGACGCGCACGGGATCGTCCGAGCTCAGCACGGTGACGGCGCTGGTGAGGTGGATGTGCTCGGTGCGCGCCGCAATCGCCGCGAGGAGCACGGCCGGTGCGGACACGGCGAAGTCGGAACGGTGGTGCTCGCCCACGCCGAAGACGCTGAGGCCGGCCTGGTCCGCGACCTGCGCCTGTTCGACGAGCTCGGCCAGGCGCTGGGCGGGGCTGGTGCGGGCACCGGTCCTCGGATCGGGCGTCAGCTCGCCGAAGTGGTAGATGCCGATGTCAAAAGTCACGTCTGCTTCTCTTCTTTCTGCGCGGCCAGGTGCCGCGCGAGCTCGGTGCGCGGAACCCACTGTTCGCTCCACGCGGTCAGGTCGTCGAGGACGGGCAGCAGGGCCACGCCCTTGGGAGTGAGCGCGTACACGCTGCGGGAGCCCGTGGTTCCCGAGGGCCGCCGCTCGACCAGCTCGCAG
>JBQGOU010000094.1:0-10528 GCA_052086865.1 Cellulomonadaceae bacterium | reverse complement strand
TCGCCGACGGCGTCACCGCCCGCTGGGAGCACACCTTCACCGACCCCACGGACCCCACGGACCCCACGGACCCGACGGATCCCACGGATCCCACGGATCCCACGGACCCGACCGGCCCGACGGATCCCACGGACCCGACGACGCCGGGTCAGCCGACCGACGGTCCCACGGCCGGAGCTCCCGGAGGCAGCGCCACCACTCCGCCGTCGGCGGGCTCGGAGCTTCCCCGCACGGGCAGCTCGGCACTGTGGATCGCCGCGGTTGCGCTCCTGCTGACGACGGCCGGAGGAGTCCTGGTCGCCGCACGACGCACCCGGACCTCATGACCTGAGGCTCGTCCGCCCAACCCGAGAGCCCGCCTCGCCGTCCCTGACGGCCAGGCGGGCTCTCGTACGCTGCTGCTTCGTGAGGTCTGTGCGTCCCGGCTCGCGCCACCCCGTGCCGGATGCCGCTCAGGCCAGCGCGGTGTAGACCGCGGCGATGTCCTCGCGGCCTCGGCCGCCGGCACTCGCGCGGGCGAACAGATCGCGCACCGCGGCGAGCGTGGCAGTGTCCACGCCCGCCGCCGTTCCCGCGTCGGTCGCCATCCGCAGGTCCTTGAGCAGCCCGTCCAGCGCAAACGACGTCGGGTAGTCGTCGGCGAGCATCTCCGCGCCCTTGACGTGCGCGTAGGGGGTGTCCATCTGGCCACCCGTAACCGCCTTGAGGAACTGCTCTCCCTGAAGGCCGAGTCCCTCGGCGAGTGCAATCGCCTGGGCGACTCCCGCGGTGACCGTGCCGATCCACCCGTTGCAGGTCAGCTTGAGCGCGGAGCCGGACCCCAGCTCGTCCCCCACCCACATGGTGCGGGCGGCAAGCGCATCGAAGACAGGCGAAGCCGGCTCGCGCAGGGCGGGGTCGCCGGAGGCAAGCACGACGATCGTGCCCTCATAGGCCGGCTTCTTCGTGCCCAGCACGGGCGCGTCGAGCATGCGCAGGCCATGCTCATGGGCGAGCTCGGCCAGGCGTCGGGTCCCGGCCACCCCGACGGTGCTCATCTGCAGCCAGACCGCGTGAGGACCGACGCCGTCGACTGCCTCGGTCATCACCTCGGCCACGGCCTCGGCGTCGAAGAGCATGGTGATGACGACGTCGGCTCCGCGGACCGCCTCGAGCGGGGTGTCGGCCACCGTCGCGCCCTCGGCGCCCAGCGGCTCCGCCTTGGCCCTCGTCCGGTTCCAGACACGGACGTCGAAGCCTTTGGCCAGAAGTCGGTGAGCAAACCCGGCCCCCATCGTTCCCGTGCCGAGCACTGCAACCTGCATGGTGTTCTCCTTTCGACGTGCGCGGACGTGTTTCGCCCTCCGACGCTACTGCGTCAGCAATCGTGGCGGCCGTGCGATCCGTCCGCCCGGCGCCCGGCGCAGCGCGTTCCACGGTCAGGCTTGATCTGCTGCACAACTTGTATCTATCCTTGCATTCCAGACGGTGGATCGATTCCGGGTGGGCTTCAGCCCGCTCCTCCCACCGCACAGTTTCCTGAGGAGCCCCGTGCAGCAGCTCGACCGGCCCACCGCGGCCGACTCGCGGCCCTCGGCCGCCGAGCGCGCCTACGCCACGATCCGCGAACGCATCCTGGACGGTGACATCCCGGGCGGCACCCTGATCAGCGAGGGTGAGCTGGCCACCGACCTCGCCATGAGCCGCACGCCGGTGCGCGAGGCCTTCCTGCGGCTGCAGGCCGAGGGCTGGATGCGGCTGTACCCCAAACGCGGTGCACTCGTGCGCGCCGTCGAGCCGGCGGAGATCGCCGACATCGTCGAGGCACGCCACCTCATCGAGTCCGACGCCGCCCGCCGTGCCACGGCGCGCGCCAGCACCGCGGAACAGCTCGTGGCGACGCTCGAGGGCCTGCTGGAGGCGCAGCGCGAGGCCGCACACGACGAGGATCTGAGCACCTTCGCACAGGCCGACCTCGCCTTCCACCAGGCCGTCGTCGAAGCCGGGGGCAACTCGATCCTGGCCGATGTCTACCGCTCCCTGCACGACCGGCAGCGGCGCATGACCGCTCGGTCGGTTCGCTCGCGCCGGGATCGCATGGCCCTGGTCGTCGAGCAGCACGCCGAGCTGGTCAGGCTCGTGGCCGCGCAGGACTCCCCCGCCTACGCCACCGCACTGCTCGCCCACATGCGCGACATCCACCAGGACCTGCTGCGCTAGTTCGACTCACCCCACCGCACCACCCCCGCGTCAACGCTGCCGCACCCCACCACCACAGGAAGCGACAGACGATGACCACCCTGAGCGTGCCAGCACGCCGAACCCCGAACACCGCGGCAAGAGCCGGCTCGCGCGCCTGGCTCTCCGTGTGCGGCGTGCTCTTCGCCATCGCCTGGGGTGGCAACGAGTTCACCCCGTTGCTCGTGATGTACCGCCAGGAGGGCCTGACCAGCCAGGCGGTCAACGTGCTTCTCGGCGCGTACGTCCTGGGAATCATCCCCGCCCTCCTGATCGGCGGCCCGATGTCCGACCGGTACGGCCGGCGCCCGCTGCTGCTGCCCGCGCCGCTGCTCGGCATGCTCGGCAGCCTGAGCCTCGCGCTGGGCAGCGAGCACATCTCCCTGCTGTTCGCCGGCCGGATCCTGTCCGGCCTGGCCCTTGGCCTGGTCATGGCGGTCGGCACGAGCTGGGTCAAGGAGCTGTCCCAGCCACCGTTCGAGGCCACCGCCGACGCCGGTCTGGGTGCCCGGCGCGCGAGTCTCGCCCTGACGGCGGGCTTCGGTCTCGGCGCCGTCGTCGCCGCCGCGGTCGCGCAGTGGGGTCCGGCGCGCACGCTGCTGCCCTACGCGATCAACATCACGGTGACCGCGCTGCTCGCAGTGCCGATGCTGCGCGCCCCGGAGACCCATGTGCGTCAGAGCGCCCCCGGGCGCCTGCGCGACGACCTGCGCATCCCCGCGGCCCGGCACCGCCGCTTCCTCTACGTGGTGCTGCCGATGGCCCCGTGGGTGTTCGGCACCGCCGCCTGCGCCTACGCGATCCTGCCGGCCCTCATGGTCGATCAGGTGCGTGGCTTCGAGATCGGGTTCTCCGGGCTGCTGTGCTTCGTCGCGCTCTCATGCGGCATCGTCGCCCAGCAGATCGCCAAGAAGGTCGACACCCCGCACAACTCCCGCGCCGTGACGGTCGCCCTGGCCGTCACGGTGCTAGGGATGGCGGCCGCCGCCTGGGCGTCGCAGAGCCTCAACCTCGTGGTGGCCACGGCAGCCGCGGCGATCCTCGGCGCGGCCTACGGCCTGCTGCTGGTGTCCGGGCTGCAGGAGGCCCAGCGGATCGCCGGGCCCGACGGGCTCGCCGGGCTCATCGCCGTGTACTACTCGATCACCTACCTGGGCTTCTTCGTGCCCGCTGTCCTCGCCTCGCTCGCCGCCCGGTGGAGCTACACGCAGATGTTCGGTGCGGGCGTGGTCATCGCGACGATCTGCCTCGCAGTCGTCGCCAGCTGCTGGTGCCGGCACCTGCCACTCCACACACCCCACCACACCCCGCTCCAGGCTGCCGCCCACACCGCGTCCGCCGCCGCTGGAACCCACCCGGCCGAGGCCGGCGCACGGCTCTAAGACGGCCCTGAGACGGCCCTGACGGTCCGAAACCCAAACATCCGGTAACAACCGGACCTTTGGTCCTGTCCGACACCTGCATACGGCCCATACCGTGGCAGATGCGTCGACAACGGGGCCGCGCGACATCGTCCGCGTCAACCCGGAGAGTCACATGTCACGCTTCACCGTCACCACCGAGCCCCACCGCCGCCGCATCGGAGTCGCCGTCCTGGTCGGCTTGATCGCTGGGGTCGTCTCCGGGTTCATCAAGTTCGGGTGGGAGGTACCGTTCCCGCCCCGCACCGCGGACCGCCTCACCCCGCCCGCGATCCTGCTCGACAAGCTCGGCATCGACGTCGACTCGATGACCTACACCTTCTCCGGGCACGAGCTGAACTACGGCAACTTCATCATCCACTTTGCCTTCGCGATCTTCTTCGCCGTGCTCTACGTCGTGGTCGCCGAGTACTGGCCCGCGATCAAGCTGTGGCAGGGCGTGGCCTTCGGTCTGATCATCTGGGTGGTGTTCCACCTGCTGCTCATGCCGCCGCTGGGCCTGACCCCGCCCACGCTCGACCTGCCCTTCGACGAGCAGGTCTCCGAACTGTTCGGTCACGCGTTCTGGATGTGGTCGATCGAGATCGTGCGCCGCGACCTGCGCTCGCGGATCACCCGCGAGCCCGACGCCGAAGCCGCCCTGCACGCCGCCTGAGCCCAGCACGTCTCCTGAGCCCAGCAGAGCGCACTACCCGCCGGGCCGCGCGGTCAGCCCAGGATCGGCGGGTAGTGCGCCTCGCCCACCCCCGGCTCGATGCCCAGCACATGCTCCGCCAGGAACGCCAGCACGCTGCCGTACCAGACGGCGGCGTGCTGGGGGCTGAGCACCCAGTGGTTCTCGGTCGGGAAGTACAGGAAACGGTGCACCGTCGAGCCGTCGTCGGCCGCCGGCAGGCCCGAGGCGGACAGCAGCTCGTACCACAGGCGCAAGCCCTCTCCGATCGGCACGCGGTAGTCCTTGTCCCCGTGCACCACGAGCATCGGGGTGACGATGTCGCCCACGAATCGGTGCGGGGAGTTCTCATGAGCCATCTGCGGGGTCATCTCGCGGCCCCAGTAGTCGGCGTGATCCGTGGTGGGACCGAACTGGTCGAGCGCCCACAGGCTCGCATGCGTGACGATCGCCCGGAAGCGGTCGGTGTGCCCCGCGACCCAGTTGGCCATGTAACCGCCGAAGGACCCGCCCATGGCCGCTGTCCGATCCGCGTCGATGTCCGCCCGGGCGACGACGGTGTCCGTGATGGCCATGAGGTCGGTGAAGGGAGCCTTGCCCCACGCACCCCAGCCGCGCTGCACAAAGTCCTGGCCGTATCCGAGCGACAGCGCCGGGTCGGGCAGGAGCACGGCGTAGCCGCGGGCCACCATCAGCCAGGGGTTCCACCGCCAGCTCCAGGTGTTCCACGAGCCGAGCGGGCCGCCGTGGATCCACAGCAGCAGCGGGGCCGGGTCGTCGGCGTCGGCGCCCTCCGGCAGAGCAAGCCAGGCCCGGACCCGGGAGCCGTCCTCGGCCGTGGTCTCGACCTCGGTCAGGGTTCCGGGTAGCTCGGGTGCGGACGCCGGGGCGCGCAGCCGTGTGGCGGTGACCGGCTCGCCGCCGGGCCCTGCCGAGCCGTCGGCGCGCAGCGACGCGAGGTCGATCCGCACGGGGTGGGCCGGCTCGAGGTAGCTCGAGCGCAGCGCATAGACGCAGCTACCGTCGGGGGCCACCTGCAGGTCGGTGAACACGGCGTCGTCGGCGGTCACGCGGGTGACCTGGCCGTGTCTGTCAGCACGCTCCTGCACCCGGCTGGCGCCCGGGAGGGTGAGGGCGACATGGAAGACGGGGGCACGCCCGCCGTCGTCGGCCGTGACCAGCAACCCCGCGCCGTCGGGAAGCCAGTGCGGCCGCCCCGGCCAACGGTCCCAGTCCGCAGCGAGGGCGGTGGGCCCCTCGGCCAGGGCCCGCTCGGTGACGTCCACGGGCAGCCCCGCGGCGAGGGGGGCGATGCCCAGTCCGACGCGCGGTGCGTCATCCGGGGTCGACAAGGTCGACCGCACAAAGGCCACCCAGTGTCCGTCCGGCGAGATCGCCGGCGAGCCGGCGTCGGCCGTCGGATCGTCGACGAGTGTGCGGCGCTCGCCGCTCGCGACGTCGATCGCCACGAGCGTGGACCGCGACGACACACCGTCCGAGACCTGCCAGGTCACCACCAGGGTCGAGCCGTCCGCGGACAGGTCCGCCGAGTGCTCGATCAGTGCGTGCCCGGGTCGCGGGGTCAGGTCGCGCAGCACCACCCGGCCGCAGGGGCCGTCCTGCTCGACGTCGGTTCCGGCGGCCAGGCCGGGCGCCTCCGGGCCTGAGAGCCCGGCAGTGTCCGCGACGAAGCGGTGGGGCTGAGCCGGGCCCAGGTCGTGGTCCCAGTGCCGCACGGGATAGCCGGTGTGCAGAATCGCCGACACCTTCGCCTCGGTGCGCGCCGTGCGGTTCTCCTCGTCGTGCTCCAGGTCGCGCGAGGAGGGCAGCAGGCCCGAGGTGACCGAGACCAGTGGTGCCCGCGCGGCGGCGAGCAACCCGCCCACGCCGCCGGGCGCCGTGCCGACCACGCGTGCCTCGCCGCCGGCGGCGGGCATCAGCCACAGTGCCGGTTCGGGCAGCTCGCCGTCGTCCTTCGTGTCCGGATCGGGGCGCGCCGAGGTGAACAGCAGATCGCCGTCGGCGGTGAACAGCGGGGCCGACTCGCCCTTGGCCGAGCGGGTGAGACGCCGCGCCGGGTGCACGCCGCTCGGGTCGACCTCCCACAGCGCGGTGACGTACCGGGTGCACTGGGGGTCCAGCGTGGCGACCGCGGTCACCAGGCGCTCACCGTCGCGGGACAGCGCCAGTCTCGAGACCCGTGGCAGGGCCACGTAGTGCTCAAGGTCGTGGAAGGGGGTCGACGCAGATTCGGTCATGGCTCCTGTCCTATCACGGTCAGGTCGGAGCCACGGCCCGGAGCTGTGCCTCAGAACTCCTCGTACACCGCCGGGTCCTGGTCGGCGATCCGGCCGTCGGGCCGGGCGAGCGTCCCGATCGCCTCGATCTCGTCCGGTGCGAGCTCGAACTCGAAGATCTCCAGGTTCTCCCGCTGACGCTGCGGGTGCGCGGACTTGGGGATCGGGATCGAGCCGAGCTGGGTGTGCCAGCGCAGGATGACCTGGCCGTTGCTCACCCCGTGGGTGTCCGCGATCTGCGCGATCAGCGGGTCCTCGAGCACCGAACTGGCCCGGCCCAGCGGGCTCCAGGACTCGGTGCGGATCCCCCGCGCCGCGTCGTCGGCACGCTGCTCGGCCTGCGGGAAGTACGGGTGCAGCTCGATCTGGTTGACCGCGGGGACCACGCCGGTCGCCTTCTCGAGCCGGTCGAGGTGCTCAGGCAGGAAGTTGCACACCCCGATCGAGCGCAGCAGACCCTGCTCCTTGAGGTCGATCAGCGCCTGCCAGGCCTCGACGTATGTGCCCTGCTTCGGGTTGGGCCAGTGGATGAGGTACAGGTCGAGGTAGTCCAGACCCGTGCGGTACAGAGACTCGTGCACGGTCGTGATCGCGTCGTCGTAGGCCTGGTAGCGCCCCGGCAGCTTAGAGGTGACGAGGATCTCCGAGCGCGGCACCCCGCTCTCGCGCACGGCCTTGCCGACCGTGCCCTCGTTCTCGTAGTTGTAGGCCGAGTCGAGCAGCCGGTAGCCGAGGTCCAGCGCGCTCGTGATCGCGTCCACCCCGGACACACCCTTGAGGGTGTAGGTGCCGAAGCCGATGGCGGGCACGACGGTGCCGTCGTTGAGGGTGTAGGTCGGAATCGCAGTCATGACTTCCATCATGCTCCTGCCCGGGCAGCGCGTCACCTCGGGCAGGACTGCGCGGACAGAAGCCTCGGGGTCAGTCGTTCGGGAAATTCGGCACGGTTGCGGTGATGACGCTGCCGTCCGCACGCCGGCTACCGGCGATATCCCGCATGGTCGGCGTGCCGAGCAGCCGCGGCGCAGGCTCGAGCGGCACGACGACCGGGTCCCCGGGGTAGACCGCAACCCGTTCACCACGCACGGTGAGCGTCGCGTACTCGCCCTCCTCGATCGACAGCGTGAGCTCGGTCTGGCGGACCTCCACCCGTACCCGGGTCTCCCGCACAGTCAGGCGGAAGACGATCCCCTCCCACAGCTCGGGCAGGCGAGGATCGAGGGAGAACTCCCCGAGGTAGTCGCGGAAACCGCCGAAACCGGACACCGCGGCGCTCCACAGCCCACCGGCAGAGGCGACATGAACGCCGTCGGAGGCGTTGCGGTGCAGATCGGCCAGATCCACGAAGGCCGCGTCGGTGAAGTACCGCACGGCAAGCTCCTGGTAGCCGACCTCGGAGGCGATGATCGACTGCGCGACGGCGGACAGGGTCGAGTCTCCCGTGGTCAACGGGTCGTAGTAGTCGAAATCGGCCGTCTTCTCCTCGAGCGTGAACTCGTCACCCTGCAGGAACAGGGCGAGCACGACATCGGCCTGCTTGAGCACCTGGAAGCGGTAGATGACCAGAGGGTGGTAGTGCAGCAGCAGCGGGCGTTTGTCCGCCGGGGTGTTCGCCAGGTCCCACAGCTCCTTCTCGAGGAACTGGGCGTCCTGGGGGTGGATGCCCTGCCCCTCGTCGAAGGGGATGCACATGGCCTCGGCCGCGCGGCTCCAGGAGACCAGCTCCTCCTCGGAGAGCCCCAGGCGCTGCCACATGCTCTCGAAGTCATCGGGACGGTGCTTGCGGAGCTTCTCGACCGAGCGCAGCGCGGCACGCAGGTTCGCGCGCGCCATCACGTTGGTGAACAGGTTGTCGTTGACGACGGTTGTGTACTCGTCCGGCCCGGTGACGCCGTGGATGTGGAAGCTTGCCTCGCCGTTGCCGCGCCAGAATCCGAGGTCGGCCCACATGCGGGCGGTCTCCACGAGCAGGTCGATCGCCTCGCGCGCCAGGAATGCCTCGTCCCCGCTTGCATTGATGTACTGGCGCACGGCGTGCGCGATGTCCGCGTCGATGTGGTACTGCGCGGTGCCCGCCGCGTAGTAGGCCGAGGCCTCCTCGCCGTTGATGGTGCGCCAGGGGAACAGCGCGCCGTCCTGGTTGAGCTCGACGGCCCGGCGCCGGGCGGCGTCCAGCATCGTGTACCGGAAGCGCAGCGCGTTGCGCGCGTAGGTGGGCGAGGTGTAGGTCAGGAACGGCAGGACGTAGATCTCCGTGTCCCAGAAGTAGTGCCCGCTGTAGCCCGACCCGGTCACGCCTTTGGCGGGGATGCCGTTGCCCTCGGCGCGGGCGGTGGCCTGCGCCAGCTGGAACAGGTTCCACCGCATCGCCTGCTGCAGCTCCGGCTGCCCGAGCAGCTCGACGTCGCTGCGGGCCCAGAACGCCTCGAGCCAGGCCGCCTGGGCCTCGAACAGCGACTCGACGCCGTCCGCGCGTACGCGGTCCAGCCCGGCCTCGCACCGTTCGACGAGCTCGCGGGGGGGGACGCCACGCGAGGTGTGGTACGACACGACCTTGGTGACGGTGATCGGCACGCCGGCGCGCGCCCGGACCTGGTAGACGTGCTTGGCGAGGTCGGGCTCGACATGCTCGATCTCGTCGTAGTCGTTGTCGGTCTCGATGGTGTGGTCGGCAGCGATGCCGAGTGTCATCCGCGAGTCCGTGACCCGGTACTGCAGCGTGTACCGGCCATCGTGCACGGCGTCGTCCACGGGCTGGAGCACACGGTTGCCGAGCCGCTCGGCCTTGCGCGGGTCAAAGCCCTCGCCCATCGCGGCGGAGGGCACGTAGTACTCGTCCTGGCCATCTTGGCGGTTGAGGATCTGCGACGAGATCGTCACCGGTGCATCGTCGTCGAGCAGCGTGATCTCGTAGGTCATCACGGCCAGGTGCCGCTCGGTGAAGGAGACCATCCGCCGCGAGCGGATCCGCACGCGCCGTCCCGACGGCGTCGTCCAGTCCAGATTCCGGTAGAGCACGCCGTCGCGGAAGTCCAGGGTGCGCTCGTAGTGGGACAGGTCCGCCACGGACAGCAGCAGCGGCTCGTCGTCGACGTAGACCCGGATCGTCTTCGCATCCGGCACGTTGACGATGGTCTGGCCTACACGGGCAAAGCCGTAGGCCTCCTCGGCGTGCCGGATCGGCCACGTCTCGTGAAAACCGTTGATGAAGGTTCCGTGGGCGTGGCTGTTGCGCCCCTCGGTGACGTTGCCGCGCATCCCCAGGTAGCCGTTGCCGAGCGCGAACAGGGTCTCGGTCTTGCCGAGGTCGTCGTCGCTGTAGGCGGTCTCGCGCAGCGCCCAGGGTTCAGCGGGAAAGCGCAGCCGGTCCATCGGGTCTGCCGGCTGTGCGGTCCAGTCCCTCATCGAGCCCCCTTGCGGTCCGGCACGAGGCCGACCACGTCGGCGAGGTCGTCCACGACGTAGGTGGCACCCTGCTCGATCAGCTCGGCTGCGCCCGCGCCACGGTCCACGCCGAGCACGAAGGCAAAGCCTCCGGCCGCGCCCGAGGCAACGCCCGACGGCGCGTCCTCGACGACTGCGGCCCGGTCGGTGTCGACCTCGAGCAGCGCGGCCGCATACCGGTAGGTCGCCGGGTGGGGCTTGCCCGGCAGGCCCAGCTCCGCAGCGACGACCCCGTCCACCACGACGCCGAAGCGGTCCGCGATTCCGGCGGCGGCGAGAACGGCGGGCGCGTTCATGGAGCTCGACACCACAGCCACCTTCACCCCGGCCCCGCGCAGCGCGTCGACCAGTGCGACGGACCCCGGGTACGGCGTGACGCCGTCGGCCTCGAGAACCTCGGTGAACACGCGGTTCTTCCGGTTGCCGAGTCCGCACACGGACACCGTGTCCGCATCGTCACTCGGGTCGCCGTAGGG
>JBQGOU010000093.1:0-10778 GCA_052086865.1 Cellulomonadaceae bacterium | reverse complement strand
GCGTGAAATACGCGTGCGGCTCGCTCTGACCCGGCAGCGCCTGAACGTCACCGTAACCGTCGCCTTCGATCGCGATATCGATCCGCTCGTTCGCGACCTCCGTCACCTCAGCCGTGAAACTCGGCTGCTCCGCCGCCTGCGCGGCCAGAGGAGCGAGAAGTACTCCCCCGAACGCCAGCGCGGCGGCAGTCAGGAGGCTGACGGCCCGCTTTCTGTGCTGTGGGCCGCGCACGCGCGGCGGTGTGAGTAGTGCTGTCTCGGCCATGTGATTCCGTTCCTTCGGGAGGTAGAATCAGCGTGGCCGCGCGGCCCCGCTGTTTTCAGGCGCGCCAACGGCGCGTGTCAGCCTGAGGCCGGCGGCTGGGAGCGGGCGCTGCTTCTTGGTAGGGAGGGCGCTCGCTCCGCCATCTCGGTCTGGTCGACACCCGGCCTCAGGCAGTTCTGCACCCGAGCCCCGATGCGCCTGCAGGCGAACCGGAACTCAGGGAAACCTAACTAAGGTAACCCTAAGCGACCCGGATGCCGCGCGCAACCTTCGCATCGCACGTCAGCGACACTGTCGCGTTGCAGATCAGGCACGCACCGATCGGATCTACTAAGGTATGCCTTACCTTTCAAGTAGGGTGGTATCAGTGGACGAGGAGAAGGGTCGGCTCATGACACATCAGTTCCCCGCCGACGTCATCGACGCTGTGCTTCGGCACATGAACCACGAACACCGAGACGACAATGCCCTGATCGTCCGCGCGTTCGTCGACCCGTCCGCTGAGAGCGCGACGATGACCGGTTTCGATGGCAACGGAGGCGAGTGGAGTGTCCTCACCGGCGACGGATCGACAGTGTCGGCGCGGGTGCCGTGGCTGGGCGGCCCGATCACCGAGCGCCCCGCCGTCCGCCGCGAAGTCGTCGCTCTGTACGACGGGGCTTGCACGAAACTCGGCATCACGCCCCGACCGCACTGACCACATCAGCAGAAGAGAGCCGCAACCCTGAGCGGCTGTGAGGACGCCAGACAGACACCATGACAGTCACGACATCCATGCCCCTATCGGCTCTGATCCGCGAGCGCTCGAAGGACGCGCACTCTTCCAGCGAGGGCGCCGGGTTCGTGTCGTCCCTACTGCGCGGCGAGCGTTCCCGCGACGACTACATCGCGCTCGTCGCCCAGCACTACTTCATCTATGCCGCACTCGAGGCCGGGGCAGAGCGGATGCGCAACGATCCGATCGCGGCGCGATTCATCACCGATCGACTCACCCGCCTACCCGCGCTCGAAACCGACCTGGAGTTCCTGCTCGGGACCGAGTGGCGCGACCGGATCGACCCGCTCGACGCGACAGCACGGTACGTGAAGAGGATCGAGCGAGTCGCAGAGACGTGGGCGGGCGGATTCGTCGCGCACCACTACACGCGCTACCTCGGCGACCTGTCCGGCGGCCTCCACATCGGCAAAGTGATCAAACGCCAGTTCGGATTCGACACCAACGGCATCGACTTCTACATGTTCGGCGATATCACCAACCCGGCAGAGTTCAAGAACCGCTACCGCAACCAGCTAGACGACACACCATGGGACGAGGAGGAACGCGAGCGCGTCATTGCAGAGGTGCTGCGCGCCTATCAGTTCAACTCCGAGGTGTTCGAGCAGCTTGCCGAAGAACGCGCCATCGCTACCCCGACAGTCGCGTGACCGCGAGCCCCTCCGCTGTCGCAGTTGGTCTCTACATCGACGCGCGGCGCGGAGCGGCAAAGGCTCCTTGCGCTTGGGGCACTGTGACAGACACTCATGGACGGATGACCGTCACGCGGGGCAGGGCATGGAGCAGGTACGCGTTCGATGCCCGGCCTCCGTCGCCGGGCACCGAAGCGCCCGGCGACTTTCGGTGCCCAACCACGACAAGCGGCCTACCCCGTGATGCCAGGGCCGCTTGCCGCGGATTGGCGACCGGGCTACGGGTAGCGGGCGTCGATCAGGGCAACAAGGTCGTCGGCGGTGGCGATCAGGCGGGTCTCGCCGTCATGGATGAGCCGGTGGCATCCTACGCTGGCAGCCGATCTGACTGGGCTGGGGACGGCGGCTACGATGCGACGCATGCCGAGGGCATGATTGGCGAGGGACAGCGTTCCGCAGCGGTATCCGGCCTCCACGACCACGACGGCTGTCGCGAGGGCAGCGATGATCCCGAACGGAGAGGACCATCATGACATCGCAAGCTCACAACACCACGGACGAGCTCAGACAGATCATCGCCCAGGGGCGGATCTCCGAGGACGCGCTGCACGCGATCACTGGCATCGGACGGGAGAAGCTGCGGCCCCTTCTCTACGAGGCCCAGCCAGAAGTCACGGGGCTCACCACGCAGCCGCAGGCGCTCTCGGACGAAGAGAGCGTGAGGCTATCCGTTCTCGCCGCACAGTTGACGGACGGACTGCAGATCGACGACGACGAACGACTCAAGGCGATCTTCGAGTCGCTGACGGTCGAGTGCGGTCTCACTCTCCAGAACATTGCCGAGTTCATCGGGCTCGACGCCGGCGACGTGGAGAGCGCGCTGGGAGCGCCACAGTCGATTCCGGCTGATACGAAGTACCAGCTCGCGATCAGAGGCTCATACCTCATCAATGCCGCTAACAGAGCCCGCGGCTAGTGAGCGCGGAGACGCGAACCCAACGACCACACACCGACGATCCAAAGCCCGTCATCGGCGAACCCGCGGCCTTCACCCCTCCTGAATATCTTCACTGCACCGGCAACGCCGCCCAAGGGCGGCGTGATGATGGGACGTTGCCCGGGTCAGCTGCTACCTACCTGCCACCAGAAGAAGGACGCGACGGCGACGGTTTCGATGCGTGTGATGTCGGCCGGCGATGGCTACAAGCACCTGCTGTAATCCGTTGCTGCGGGCGATCGCGACCGCTCGCTCTCGACGCCGTTGACGAGGTACTACACCGACACGGGCACGACGTCTTCGTCGTAATCCGGTGGAAGGACCGTTGCGCACCTACCCGGTGTGACGGTGTCGATCAGAGTGATGACCGCCGGTGACGGATACCGGTACCTGCTGAACTCTGTCGTCACCGGCGATGGCGACCGTGACGCCGCGTCCGCGCTGACCCGTTACTACTTGGAGTCGGGAACTCCACCGGGCTCGTGGGCGGGTTCTGGGCTTGCCGGGCTCGCAGGTGGTGTGACCGCGGGCGCGGCGGTGACCGAGGAGCAGCTGCGGCGGCTGATGGGGTTCGGGCAGGACCCGAACAGTGGTGAGCAGTTGGGGCGCCCGTATCGGAAGTTCGCGACCGCTGCGGAACGTGTCGAGCGTCGACTCCGCAAGTTCTCTGACGCGCTCACCGGCGAGGAACGTGCCACCCAGACCGCCCTGATTGAGGCTGAGGAAGCGGGGAAGCCCACCGGTGCTCCGGTGGCGGGATTCGACCTGACTTTCTCGGTCCCGAAATCCGTCTCGACACTGTGGGCGGTCGCTGATGGTGGGACGCAGGCTCTGATCGCCGGGGCGCATCATGCGGCTCTCCAGGACGTGATCGCGTTGCTGGAACGGGATGTCGCGATGACCCGGGTCGGCGCGAAAGGACCGCGGGGCGCGGTCGCCCAGGTCGAGGTCCGGGGTATTATCGCGACCGCCTACGACCACTACGACTCCCGAGCCTCGGATCCGCAGCTGCACACGCACGTCGTCGTCGCGAACCGTGCGCAGGCGGTCCATGACGGGAAGTGGCGGACCCTCGACTCCCGGGCGATCCATGCGGCGGTGACCGGGTTGTCGGAGCATTACAACGCGGTCCTCTCCGACCACCTCACGCAGGCGCTCGGGGCGGGGTGGGAGGCGCGGGAACGTGGTGCGGGGCGGTCAACGGCGTGGGAGATCGTTGGGGTGCCGCAGGAGCTGATGGATGCGTTCTCTTCCCGCACCCGTGACATCGAGCAGGTCAAGGACCGCCTGGTCGCCGACTACGTGGCCAAGCATGGGCGGCAGCCGTCTCCGAACTTGCTATGGCAGTTCCGACAACAAGCCACGCTCGAGACGCGGCCCCCGAAGCAGCACCACTCGCTGAGCGACCTCACCACCGAGTGGCGGGAACGTGCCACTCAGGTCCTTGGGGAGGACGCTCCGACGTGGGCCACAACGCTCCTGGCCGGGAGTACCAGGGAGCCGTTGCTGCGCGCCGACGACATCCCCCTCAATACTCTCGATCAGGTTGCCCAAGTGGTGGTGGCGCAGGTGGGCGACCGGCGGGCGACGTGGAAACGATGGAACCTCCACGCCGAGACCGTCCGGCAGACGATGGGACTCCGGTTCGCATCCGCGACCGACCGCGACCACATCACCCAGCAGATCGTCGACACCGCAGAACAAGTCTCGCTGCGCCTGACCCCGCCGGAACTCGCATCGAGCCCACCGGCCTTTCGCCGCTTGGACGGGTCCAGCGTGTTCCGCCCCAAAGCCGCAACAGTGTTCTCCTCCGAACAGGTGCTCGCCGCCGAAGACCGCCTCCTCGACGCATCCAAAGACAGGAGCGCACCGACCGTACCGCTGGGAGGGATCGAGCGGGCAGCACGGACGAAGAACCGTGACGGGCATACGTTGTCACAAGATCAGGAGCAGGCGATCGCGAAGATCGGCGTCTCCGCCCGCATTCTCGACGTGTTCGTCGGTCCTGCGGGAACCGGGAAGACCACGACGATGTCCGCGTTGCGGCGCGCGTGGGAGAAACGCTACGGCACTGGCTTTGTGATCGGTCTCGCGCCGTCTTCCGCGGCAGCCGATGTCCTCGCCGGGGACCTGGGGATCTCGACGGAGAACACGGCGAAGTGGCTCCACGAACACCGCAACGGCAACTGGAACCTTGCACCCGGGCAACTCGTCATCATCGACGAAGCATCCCTCGCAGGCACCCTCGCCCTCGACGCCATCACCATCCACGCCGCCGAAGTGGGGGCGAAGGTGCTCCTCGTGGGTGATTGGGCGCAACTCGCGGCCGTGGACGCGGGTGGAGCATTCGGGATGCTCGTCCGCGACCGGACGGATACTCCCGAGCTGACGGATGTTCGCCGGTTTCGCAATGACTGGGAGAAACACGCCTCCCTCGGCCTGCGCATCGGCGACACCGACGTCATCGACAGCTACCTCGACCAAGGCCGCATCACTCCAGGAGGGTACGAGGACATCCTCGAGGACGCGTATCAGGCGTGGCGCGCCGACCAGGCTGCGGGGAAGGCATCGGTGCTGATCGCCGAGACCCTCGACACCGTCTCCGAGCTCAACACCCGCGCCCGCACCGATCGCATCCTCGCAGGCGACGTCGCCCTCGACGGCATCCGCCTCCATGACGGGAACGAGGCCTCCCGCGGCGACCTGATCATCACCCGCCAGAACGACCGAAGACTCGCGCTGGGGCGGGGGTGGGTGAAGAACGGCGACCGGTGGACTGTCACTCGCGCCAACGACGACGGATCCCTCACCGTCCGCCGCGCCCACTCCAAATGGCGGACGACAATCACGCTCCCTGTCGCGTACGTGTCGAAGCATGTCGAGTTGGGGTACGCGATCACTGCTCACCGTGCCCAAGGCTCCACCGTCGACACAGCGCACGCGATCGTCCATTCCCCGGAGATGACCCGCGAATCCCTGTACGTCGCGATGACCCGAGGACGGGAATCCAACCGTGCCTATATCGCGACCGATCAGCATCATCTTGAAGAGCATCAGCATCGTGATGACCTACAGATGACTGCACGGGGCATCCTCTACGGCATCCTGCAGCACGTCGGCGCCGAACAGTCCGCCCACGAGACCATCATGATCGAGCAGAACATGTGGGAGTCACTGGCGCAGCTGGCTGCCGAGTACGACACCATCGCCCAAGAAGCGCAGCAGGACCGGTGGGTCACGCTCCTCGAACACGGAGGCCTCACCCCAGCGACGATCGACGAGCTTGTCCAGACGGAGTCGTTCGGGATCCTCACCACCGAACTGCGCCGCCTCGAAGCCGACGGGCACGACATCAACGACCTCCTCCCACGCATCACCCGCGCGGGCGGTCTCACCGAGGTCGACGACCTCGGATCACTGTTGCGGTACCGGGTTCAGAAGGTCGCGGCCACCCATCAGCCCTCGGCGCGTCGGGTATCGCTGATCGCCGGCCTCATCCCGCGCGCGATAGGGATCACCGACCCTGTCATGCGGCAGGCACTCGACGAACGCGAGCACCTCATGCAGGAACGCATCGACGCCCTCACCACCACAGCGATCGAACAGTCCGTGCCCTGGCTGGAGACACTCGGCGATCTTGACTCGGAAGCACGAGTGGCGGCGGTGCGAGTTGTGGCCGCGTATCGAGACCGGTGGGGTATCACCTCCGCCAGCCCCCTCGGCCCAGTCCCTGACGACGACGCGCAGAGGATCGACTACGAACGCGCCCGCGGGCTCCTCACGAGCCACCAGCCGGACCTGGACGACACAGCGTCCGAGACACAGCAACGGCGCAGCAGCCGCACCTTGTGAGCACCACTGATCGCCCGGGGAGGTATTGCTCTTCCTTTGCTGCGTGATCGCCGGTATCCTGATGGTGGCGGGAGCAACCACACGCCAAGCCCCGGACACCGTTCAGGGGCGACGCAGACCGTTCGAGACGATCTCGGGCACTCAACTACTCAGGACCGGCCACACCACAATAATCCTGCGTGCGAAAGTAAGACCACATCATGCTCCTGAACCGGCTCTGGAACGCCAGCATCCACACCCGCATCTTCCTGCGCCGCTGGATGCCCACCAACATCCTCCTCGGCCGACTCCGCTCACGCCAATGTCTGCGGTGGGGTGTCCCCGCGATGCTCCTCGGCATCGTTTACATCCTCGTTGCGGCCACCTGCACCAGGCTCATCGAGCAGGGATGGAGCGAATGGCTCTACCTGGCCTTCTTCTGGGCACTGTGGAACGGCCTGAAGTTCCTCCTCTTCGGGCCATGGAGCCTTGTGCTCCTTGCGCGCGCACGGATCCAGGAGGCACGTCGACACCGCGGCGTGAGTGCGCCGGTGTGAACAGCGTGTCGCGTGGTGTTCCCGCTGGGTTTCAGGGACCCTAGAGTCACAATGTTGATTTCGCGACGCTAGACGGCCGACCACAGGTTCCCGTCGGTCAGGAACCTCGATGCACAACCCCCGTCTCTCTCGCCACCATCCCCGCTTCCGTATCCGGACAGCCTCTGTGGGATGGTTGTGATGAGGAAGATCACCAAAGTGCAGGGATCGCAGTACACAGGCATCCTGGATGGCTGGTCTATGCCCAACTCCGTCGAAGATCTTGCCCGGATCAACGTCATCTACGGCGGCAATGGCAGCGGCAAGAGCACGCTTGCCCGCGTTCTGTCTGAAATGACGACGCAGGAGCCGAGTGATACCGTCCTCCACGTCGATGTCCACGATGCCGGCACTTCGAAACGGCAGGTGTCCGACCGCTCAGACCCCTTCTGGTCGCGGCTGAGGGTTTTCGACAAGCAGTTCGTCAACAAGAACTTGCTGTTCGACATCAATGGTCGTAGCGACGCCCGGCCGCTACTCGTGCTCGGCGAACCCAACGTTCAAAGAGACCAGCGAATCGCTGAGATCGATGCCCGACTCGAAGAGCTCTCTTCCGCTCTGCCTGACACACGTAAGGCCGCAGAATCAGCAAGCAAGGCCGCGAAGAAACTCGCGACCGACACTGCCCGAACGATCAGCCAAGAGTTGCAGGCTGCCGGTGGTCGCTACTCTGCTCGCGGTTACGACGCTCGACGAGTCAGTGAAGCGCTCCCTGAGATCGACGAGGCAACCCATCAACGCTCTGACGAAGAGATGACAGTCGACCTCCACGTCGTACAAGGCCGGCGGCTTGACCCGATTGATCTGTTTACGCAGGCCGTGTTCGACTTACAAGGCCTTCAAGATGATGTTTCGACCGTTCTCCGGCAGACGATCACGAACGCTGCCTTGGAAGGGCTCTCCGGGAACCCGGCCAGCGAGTCCTGGGTGCAACAAGGTCTTCGTCTCCACGAGCATCGCGACCAATGCCTGTTCTGCGCCAGCACGATCACCGAAGAACGTCGCCAGGCCCTCGAGAACCATTTTGACGAGAGTTTCAAGCGATTGCAGGAACAACTCCAGGATCTTGATCAACGTCTCGAACGGGAAGAGCGGACGCTCGGAAACACGCTGACGTCGGTACGAGAACCGGGGCATCTCTACGCAGATCTCCTGGATCAGTACCAGGCATGCGTCCAGCAGCTATGTGACGCTGTTGAGGGGTATCGCGAACGCATCGCCGCGCTGCGCTCGCAGATCGCCCAGAAGCATGCTTCGCCATTCGGCGTCCTTGACGTTGGTCAACTACCTGGTGCAGGCTTTATCAGTCTTGACCCACTCAACGACGTCCTCAATCAGCACAACGCCCGGTCTGCCTCGTACCAGGACGCAGTGAATGACGCTGCACGCAGGGTTGAACAGGCGCGTCTCGCGTCGATCGTGGCCGCTCACCGGGGGCACCTCGCAGAGGCTAGAGAGCAGTCTGAGCTCGCTGAAGAGCTACAGATGGAACAGGCAGCCGTCTCCGCAGAACGCGAAAGCATCAACGTGAGCGACCTTGATCCCTCACCGTTGGCGGAGGAGCTGACGAGAGATCTAGCAAACCTCCTCGGGCGCGACGAACTCGTCTTCGCCAAACAAGACGACAGATACTCCATCCATCGCAACGGCAAGCCCGCAACCGCGCTCAGCGAAGGAGAACAGACAGCCATCTCCCTGCTCTACTTCCTCTGCAGCCTGCGCGATGAAAAGACCCGCAACATTAACGCGACCGCCGTCATCGACGATCCCGTTTCGAGCCTCGACCAGGAGATCCTGGTCGGTGCATCCAGTCACCTATGGAGCGCCCTCGTAGGTAATGGGTCCCGGCATCAGGTGATCCTGCTCACCCACAGCTTTGACCTCTTCCGCATGTGGAGCAACCAACTCGATCGGATCCAAGGCATCATGAAGAAGCAAGGTGGATATTCGATATACGAACTCAGAGCCCGCTACCAGAGCCGCCCCGACGGAACTGCATACCGCCGGCCAACGATGGTCTCGTGGACAGACAAAGAACTGCGAAAGAAGCTGCGCTCCCAGTACCACTACCTCTTCTGGCGTGTCGCCGACGCTCTCCGAACCGACGCCATCGAAGGAGACCTCGCCACAGAGCTCGAGGCAAGTACTATCATTCCCAACGCGGCGAGACAGATGCTCGAGGCATTCCTCGCTTTCAAGTACCCCAGCAAGATCGGTGACTTCGAAGGATCCATGCGCAGAGCCTTCGAAGTCAAGGCCGTCGCAGACTCCTTGCGCCAACGAGTTACCCGCTTCGTTCACCGTCAATCACACAACGAAGAAGCTGACGTCTCCAGACCTGTCAGGGTCGGTGAGGCAATCACCGTCCTGCGTGCAGCATTCGAGTTCATCAACGCAGTAGATCCTGATCACTTCGAAGAAATGTGCTCGGCCCTCGATCTCGACGCCGCTGGGATCCTCAACGCAGCGGACGTCGCTGGCGTTTAGCCTCGCGCGAGCCTGCGACCGATGCGACGAGCGCTGGGCCTGGACTCGACCCCCGCCCGCTTCAACGCCCGCCATACCATCGAGTGCCCCACACTCAGCTCACGAGCGATCTCACGGGTGGTCAGCCCAGATTCGTACTGGCGAACAGCGTGAGCCACCTGGCCATCGTCCAGTCTCTGGCGACGGATCCGGACACCGCCTTCCGCTAGGAGATCTCTGACCGTCTCCTTACTTAGCCGGTGCTCGCGCGCGATCGAAATCAGCGACGCCCCAGACTCATACTCCGCGATCATCGCCTGCAACACCTCGGGAGTGACCGGGGTTCCAGTTGTCTCAATCGGCGTCACCACCGGGCCACGAACATCGGCCCGAGGCACAGATAGACTGGAATCCAACACGCCCTGACCTTCGGAAGACCCGCGTGAAATCAACGATCTCAAGGTGACGAACGAGGATACAGTTTTCTCCCGGTTGGGGCACCGAATGAGCGGTGCCGTACCCCAGGCCTGCTGATTCTCAGGCCGGCGGGCGGGCATGGTCGGCTCACTACGGGTCAGACCCCTTAGGCGAGCCGATGGACGACGTCGGCGGCGGGGCCGGTGACGGCGTTGCGCAGTGCCCGGGCGGCCCGAAACTCGTCGGCGCAGGTACGGAACGCGACCTCGTCGACCGGGTCCTCGGAGGGAACGAACAGGTTCACACCGAGCCGGTGCCCAGCGGGCGGAGCTGGTCGATCTCCTGGGCCAGCGCCGCTGCGGTCTTGGAGCCGCCGGCCAGGAAGGGGAAGGCTCCCGCCGCAGCGACCGCGCGGGCGAGTGCCATCGTGGAGGGACCACCGACCATCGGCGCGGCAGCCAACGGGAGCCGGGTGTTCCACGGTGCTGCGGTCATGGTGCTCGTTTCTCAACGGTGCGGGTTCGAGCCAGCAAGACCAGCACCGTCGTCGCACCGCACGGAGCGGCCGGGCACACGTCCGCACCCGGCCGCGTGCAGGTCACGTCTGCGGGCGGTCACGCCTGCGGAGAGTCTGACTCCGCTTCCGCGTCCTCGGCGATCTGGCGGCGGACGTCGTCCATGTCGAGGCCCTTGACGGCGTCGACGACCTTCTCCAGCTGCGGTCCGGGAAGCGCGCCCGGCTGTGAGAAGACGAGGATGCCCTCGCGGAACGCCATCAGCGTGGGGATCGAGGTGATCT